>JBOFGJ010000867.1:0-1391 GCA_051649065.1 Flavobacterium sp.
CTTAAGCATTACCTATAGCTGCTCCATAATTAATTTAAAAATATAATATTATGGAATCTACAGTTTTAAACAGCAATTGGTTAGTGGCATCAGAGATAGAACTAATCTACAAATCTAAAATTAAAGCATCACAAAGACCAAGAATTGACTCTTCTTACTCAGCTTTTGAAGTAGCTTTAAAAGCATGGGATGAGAATAAGATTGAACTATTAGAGCAATTTAAAGTACTTATGCTTTCAAACAATAATAGAGTACTTGGTGTTCTTGAAATATCATCAGGTGGTATTACTGGAACTGTGGTGGATCTTCGATTGATATTTGCAGCTCTTTTAAAAGCAAAAGCAACTGCTTTTATCTTAGTACATAATCATCCTTCTGGAAAATTACAGCCAAGTGATGCAGATAAACAAATCACACAAAAGATTAAACAAGCAAGTCAAATACTTGATATTGCTCTTTTAGATCATTTAATAATAACATCCGAGAGTTATTACTCTTTTGCAGATCAAGGTGTCTTATGATGCTTTTTTTGTTTTCAATTTTGATTCTAAATATTTTACCTTATATTTGCACTATTATGCAGCAATAGTAAAATAACATAGAGAAGTATAGCTCTCCTTTTAAAAGGAGGCTTAATAGATTTACCTAGTACCTAAACTTTAAGGTACTGTTATTTTATTATATATAATCATGAAATCAAACAAAATAAACGGTATTGTAATATTCATTACAATCACTATTATATTAGATAGTGCCGGATTTGGTATTATCTTTCCTGTATTACCCGAATTATTAGAAAAAGTACTAAATGCCGATTTAAGCACAGCTGCTAAGTATGGTGGAATACTTACCCTTGCTTATGCATTTATGCAATTTATAATTGCACCTATACTTGGTATTCTAAGTGACTATTATGGACGTAGAAATGTATTACTGCTTTCTTTACTTGGATTTTCGATAGATTGCTTTATAATGGCTATAGCTACTGAATACTGGGTGCTATTTATTAGTCGGTTGATAGCGGGTATTACAGGTGCTACATTCGCAGTAGCTTCAGCTGCAATTACGGATATTACAACTAGTACTAACAGAACCAAATACTTTGGTTATTTAAACGCTGCCTTTAATATTGGTTTTATTATAGGCCCCTTAGTAGGAGGATTATTAGGTGAGTACAACATAACCTACCCCTTTTACTTTGCAGGAATATTAGGTTTGTTAAACGCTACTTATGGATACTTTTACTTTCCCGAGACACATCGCTTGCGTATAAATAAGCAGATTAGTTTTGCTAGCCTATCACCTTTACAATCCTTGAAAAGTATTCAACGATTTAAGGGACTTACAGTCTTATTTGTAGTATTCTTTTTATTATCAACAGCTTCGCACAG
>JBOFGJ010000868.1:0-5565 GCA_051649065.1 Flavobacterium sp.
CTAATGATTTAGGTGCGCATGTTAGTCATTTGCCATTAGAGAAGGTTAGAAAGAATGTAAAGAAAGAGATTTGGGTACAAGTTTTATCTGTTATTTTGGTTGCCTTTACCCCTCAAATATTTAGGTTAAGTGAATCTCGCATCGGTGGATTTTATCTGTTTTATACCTTGTTTGTTTTGCTAGGTGGGTATTATATTTTTAAGATGTACATTTTTTATAATCAATCTGCCTCTTTAACTTTGACTAGCAGAGATAGCGTTTATGAGAGTTATTATAGTCTTAAGTTGTATATTCAGCTATATGAGAGTTTCTCTTATTCGCTCATTCCTTTTTGTATTTTATTACTCTTGGCAGTGACTTCTTCTACAAGATTAGATAATATTTTAAGTGGAGATATGTCCTCGTTAATTGAGTTTGGTGTAGCTTCTGTGATTATGTTATTTTTAATTTATGTTTTAGTGAGAGTTTGGATAAGAAAGTTTTATGGAAAATATCTAACACAGATAGAGAATACCTTAGAACAGTTTAAAGAAAATAAATAACAAAATCCCGACCTAAGTCGGGATTTTAAGTATTATATAGTTAAATAAACTTCATCTTCTGTATACGTACAGCATTTAAGATAGCTAGTAGTGCTACTCCTACATCTGCGAAGACTGCTTCCCACATAGTTGCTACACCTCCTGCACCTAATATCAGTACAATGATTTTAACGATTAGAGCTAATGCAATATTCTGTATTACTATTTTACGTGTTTCCCTACCGATATGCATTGCAGTAGCGATCTTAGAAGGTTGATCAGTTTGGATTACAACATCTGCTGTTTCAATAGCAGCATCACTTCCTAAAGCACCCATAGCTATACCAACATCACTAAGCGCTAAAACAGGTGCGTCATTAATACCATCACCAACAAATGCTATAGACATATTAGGGTACTCTTTTTTTAGTTTTTCTACTTGTTCCACTTTCTCTTCAGGAAGTAGACCACCTATAGCAAGATCAATATTTGTCTCTTTAGCGACCTTTTGTGTAATGGTGTTTTTATCACCACTTAGCATTACAGTCTTTTTCACTCCCATTGATTTCATTAGAGCGATAGCATCTTTAGAATCTGCCTTTATTTGATCTGCGATAGTGATATATCCCACGTATTCTTTATTTATAGCTACCACTACGATACTTTCTACGATATCATCTACTGATGTAGGGTATGCTATGTTATAATGGCTTAAAAGTGCAGCATTACCTACTAAAACTTCTTTATTATCTACTTTACCCATTAATCCTTTTCCTGATATTTCGTGTACTTCTTCTGCTACTTTATCAGTAGGATAAGCTTCTACGATGGCTTTAGCGATAGGATGTGTAGATTGTTTCTCTATAGCAGACACAATACTTACGAAGTCATTTTGTTCAAGAATAGTTTCTATTTTTTGTACTTTAAAAACACCTTCAGTCAATGTTCCTGTCTTATCCATCACGACGATGTCTAACTTAGCCATAAGTTCTAGATAGTTAGATCCCTTAAATAGAATACCATTTTTAGAAGCTGCTCCGATACCACCGAAGTATCCTAATGGAACCGAAATAACTAATGCACAAGGACATGAAATTACTAAGAATACTAATGCTCTACCTAACCAAGTTTGGAATACATATTCACTTCCTAGTACGAAATAAGGTATTATGGTTAATGCTACTGCTAAGAAGAATACAATAGGTGTATATACCTTAGCGAATTTGCGTATGTATAGCTCTGTTGTTGCTTTACGAGCACTTGCCTCTTGTACCATTTGAAGTATCTTAGCAAGTGAACTATCTTGATATAACTTAGTAGTCTTGATCTCTATTACATTCTGTAAGTTAATCATTCCTGTCAGTACAGTTTCTCCTTTTTGATACGTATTCGGTTTACTTTCACCAGTTAGGGCAGAAGTATTAAAGCTACCTTTATCTGTTAGCATTTCACCATCTAGAGGAATCTTTTCACCTACTTTAACTTGGATTATCTCACTGATTTGTACTTCCTCAGGATTGACTACAGTATATTGATTATCTCGAAATACAGAAGCCTCATTTGGGCGTATATCTAGTAATGCTTTAATATTTCCTTTGGCTTTGTTAACAGCACTTTCTTGAAACATTTCTCCTATCGTATAGAAAATCATTACTGCCACACCTTCAGGATATTCTCCTATAAAGAAAGCTCCGATAGTAGCGATTCCCATTAAGGAGAATTCATTAAAGAAATCTCCTTTAGCACCTAATTTTACTGCTTCTTTAAGAACAGGAAATGCAACAGGTAGATAAGCAACTCCATACCATGCTAGCCTTAGCGTGTTATTATTAATGAACCATTCTGCTTTTAAAACATAAGATAGAATAACGCCTATAAATAGCATAACTAAACTAAATCCTACGAATAGCTTGGTGTTCTCCCCTTCGTGGCTGTGATCGTGGTCTTGATCATTGTCACTATTTTGATTATGAGAGTGATTGTGAGTGTTTTTATCGTTATGAGAGTGATTATGATTTGAATGTTCTTGACACATAATACTTTAGTTTTATTGATTTATAACAAATGTACTAACATATAATCATTATAAATAATATCAAACTATGTTTGCAATGCTGTTGCATTAACTGTTAATCGACATAATTCTTCTTGAATAAGTATATTAAAGGCAAACTTCTACAACACATCCATACCCCAAAAGCTATCCATATACTATATAACTTGAAGTCAAAATAGTCTAAGATTAGTAGAGTAGGTATAAATCCACAGAATGTAGCGAATAGTAGATTGTTGCGCAATACTTTAGCATCTCCCATTCCTTTGAATATTCCGTCAAAGATATAAGCCAAAGAGTTGATAGGTTGCATAAACAGAACTAGCCAAAATATACTTACGAAGACAGTGATAACTTCTGGATCTTGGTTAAATAAGAGACCTATTGATTTATAGAACAGTACGCAGATTCCTATTAGTATCAGTGAGATTATGATAGCATATCTACTGATATCTTTGGTCATAGTCCACATCGTCTTATAATTTTTTTGACCGACTAATTTACCTGATAACGCATTACCTGCACTTGCATATCCATCTATAAAGAATGAGAAGAATAACCAGATATTCATCAGTATACTTTGGGCAGCAATATATTCTTTGCCATATCCAGTAGCATAAGCATTTGCTAAATATATTGCTAGGTTAAGTGTCGCAGTACGGATAATGAAGTTAAAGCTCATTATAATTAATGGCTTTAAGGAAGGATTGATTTTTTTGCGTATTTTTAAAGAAAAAGGAGTGTACTTAAAGAAATAGTAGAATGCCATTATGAGCATCACGCTTTGAGCGATGACACTTGCATAAGCGGCACCTTTAATATGCATAGCAGGAAATATTCCTTCTATTCCAAAAACGAAATAGTAGGTTAACACAACATTTATAGCAGCTCCTGTCAGACTACACTTCATTGCCCACATTGTATTTTGTAACCCTCTAAATACACCGTAGAGAGCGAATGTTATCAATGTAAGTGGAAATCCCCAGGCTCTTATGATGTAATAATCTTTAGCATAAGTTAGCAATAATCCCTCTGCATTGTAAGCTGTGAATATTTCATTGACGAATAAAGTAGTGAAGATAAATAGTAATACACTTAAGAGAAAATTGAACAATATAGCTTGTGGTACCAAGGTCTTTACAGCAAAGATACGCTTAGCTCCTAAATGCTGTGATACGGTAGCTGATATAGATGTTTTAGTTTGAGCTACTATCCAGATAATAGCAGATAAGAAAGATCCTACTAATCCCACAGCTCCTAAGGCTTCTACACTATTTTCTTTTAGATTACCTACTATAGCGATGTCTGTTAAGGATATTAAGGATTCTGATACCCCTGCAAATATAGCAGGTATAGCTAGTTTATTAATGTCTGTAAAACTTATTTTGGTTTGCATAGTATTGATAATCTCATAGAAAATGCAAAGGTCGATTAAAATATAGACAATAAAAAACCACCCTTATCTGTGGTACAGATAAGGGTGGTAAAAAAAAGTGTCTCATTAAATAATTAAAAACGCATTCCTACACCAAAACCAATTAACATTGGATCGATTTTTACTTTAGCAGGAATTTTTAATTCGGTAGTTCCAGCAGCTTGTGCTTCTGGAGTTAATAAATTTGAAGCATTAACAGTTACGTCTGTTTTTAAGAATAATTTTTTGAAGTCAACGTTGATAAAGAATTTTTCTGTAATATCAATATCGAAACCAAATTGGTATCCCCATCCAAGTTTATTATCATAAGAAATATCTTTAGCTACTCCTGATTTTTCATTGTAAAAGATAGTGTAGTTTGCTCCAATACCCACATATGGTTTAAAGTTATCAGTAACTTGGTGGTGGTATTGTACCATTAATGTTGGAGGTAGTAAATATACACTTCCTAAATCTAAGTTTGCTGTAGCTGGTCCTCCAACTGCTGCTGGTAAACTAGAACCTAACGTTCCAACTGTATGTCTTGAAGTTCCTAAGATTAACTCAGCAGCGAAATTTTTAGTAAAGAAGTAAGTAAAGTCTAATTCTGGAATGAAATTATTGTTTACATCGATTTGACCTCCAATAGTACTAATGTCCGCTCTGTTATGAGGTATAACACCTACTCCACGTAAGCGCATTTGCCATTTATAATCTGTTTTTTCAGGTGCACTAGTTGTTTCTTGTGCGAATGCAGAACCGCTAACGAATAATGCAGCTCCTAAAATTGAAAGTAGTAACTTTTTCATAATTGAGATTTTAAATTTCTAGAGTAAAATTACTGTTAAATTTGTATCAGAAATATGACTTTTATCATTTGTCTAAAAATTATTACAAAAAGTACTTAATTATTACCTAATTTATAAGAATATTATTTATTGAAATAAGCTGTTTTAGTTCTTAAAATGTTGTATATTGATATATCGTTATTTAGATTAGCGGTTAATTGTGTTTAATTTGTTAAAATAATAAAAATCATGAAAACATTAGTTGTAGGAGCTTCGTTGAATGAAGAAAGATACTCAAATAAAGCAATTAAGATGCTTAGAGAGTATGAGCATCAAGTCGTAGCTTATGGTTTAAAAGAAGGGGTTGTTGAGGATGTTAATATTTTAAAGGATTGGAAGAACTATACGGACATTGACACTATTACGTTATATCTTAACCCTAAACGTCAGGTGGAGTTATATGACGACATCGTAAACTTAAATCCTCGAAGAGTTATTTTTAACCCTGGTACAGAAAATGAAGAGTTTGTTAAGTTGTTATCTACTCATCATATTATCTCTGAAGAGGCATGTACATTAGTATTATTACGCACTAATCAATATTAACCTTGATTAAGCATTAGCCAAATACTGCAAAGTATTTCTACTTCATATCTGTTTCCTTTCTTCTAAAACCATACTACATGCCTTACTACTGCTGGCTCTTCGTTTTAAAACAGTCCACAGGGCTGTTTTAAACTCAGCCCTTTCATAAATTCAGAGCTATTTTGTATAATTATTTTTCGTTTA
>JBOFGJ010000869.1:0-7395 GCA_051649065.1 Flavobacterium sp.
TTGAAAGTGAAAGGTATACAAAAAATTATATAACTGAGTTTCTTTCAAAAAAAATAACTACTTTTGCAGTTATTTTATCAACAGTAAATACGAATCCAGTTAACTACTTATAATGATGACAAAGAAAAAAGAATTAACAGTAGAAGAGAAGTTAAGAGCACTTTATGATCTGCAATTGATTGACTCAAGAATTGACGAAATCAGAAATATGAGAGGGGAACTTCCTCTTGAGGTTGAAGATCTACAAGATGAGGTTGCTGGACTAAACAAGCGTTTAGAGAAATCAAACATAGACTTAAGTAATATTGAAACGAGCATCAAGGATAAAAAAGCTGCTATCGAGGAGTTTAAAGCTGCTATCGTAAAATATACTGAGCAACAAAATGAGGTAAAAAACAATAGAGAGTTCAATTCATTAGAAAAAGAAATTGAATTTCAAAAGTTAGAAATCGAACTTGCTGAGAAACACATCAAAGAGATGAAAGTTAGCATTGAGTTCAAGAAGAATTCTATCATTGAGACAGAAACAAAGTTAAATGCTAGAAGAGAGCACTTAGGACATAAAGAAGCTGAATTAAACAGTATTATGTCTGAAACTGAACGTGAAGAGAAAGTATTGTTAGAGAAGTCAGATGAGTTCAAACAAGATATCGAAGATCGTTTATTAGTAGCTTATACTAGAATTAGAAATGGTGTACGTAATGGATTAGCAGTTGTATCTATAGAGCGTGGAGCTTCTGGAGGTTCATATTTCACTATTCCACCACAAACTCAAGTAGAGATTGCAACTCGTAAGAAAATTATTACTGATGAGCACAGTGGACGTATCTTAGTTGATAGTGCATTAGCTGAAGAAGAAAGAGAAAAAATTGATGCTATTATAGCAAAATTATAATATCGAAAAGCCTCTTATTTAAGAGGCTTTTTTTATTTGTATGATAAAGAGTATAGGATTATTAGTTAATGTAATTTCCTTGTTTTCGATGCAGAAGGCAAGAGCCATTGCTTATAAATTATTCTCGACACCTCGTACTGGTAAACTTAAAACAAGTAAGACACCTGCTTTTTTAGCACAATCTAATCGGTCTAGTTTTGTTTTTAATGGTTTAACTATACAATGTTATCAGTGGAATACGGATCGCAGTGAATTGCCTCTAGTGATGTTGTTTCATGGATGGGAAAGTAACGCTAGTCGTTGGGAACAGATGATTACTTATTTTGGCACTGAGTTTCGATATATTTGTATTGATTCTATGGGACTGGGGTTGAGTGATGGGAGTAACCTTAGTGTGATTGATTATTCTCGACTTATGGATGTCTGTTTAACCAAGTATCGACCAGACTATGTAGTTTCGCATTCTTTAGGATCATTTGCACTGTTGTACCAATTAAGTGTAGGTCAATATCCTTTTGTGAAAAAGGCAATATTAATGGGGTGTTTAGATAGGTTTCAAGGTGTTATAGATAATTATAATAATCTACTAGGATATAGAGCATCACTAAGAAATAGTCTATTAGCTTATTTAGAGTCCTTGATTGATATGAATATGGATCAATATGCTAGCCAGTATTTTATAAAAAAGGTTTCGACTGATTTATTGCTGATACATGATAGAGATGATGCAGTAGTAGCTTTAGAGGAATGTACAGTGTTCCATCAAGAGGCTATTAATAGAGGTATAGAGGTGTTTTATACACAAGGGTTAGGGCATTCAGTACAAGATTCTATTGTATTCGAGAAAGTCTTAACATATTTTAAAAAGAAGTAATCGCAAACCATTGTTTTATAGCTAAGAAAATAGCTAATTTTGTAGCATGGAAAAAACACAAACACGTTTAAATAAATATTTGTCCGAAGTAGGATACTGTTCTCGTAGAGAAGCAGATAAATTGATCGATGAGGGAAGAGTGACTGTTAATGGTGTTGTGCCGGAGATGGGAACTAAAGTGACAGAGGATGATGAAATATGTGTTAACGGTCAGTTGATTGTTAATAAACAAGAGGAGAATATTTATTTAGCTTTCTATAAACCTGTAGGGATAGAGTGTACAACAAATACTACTGTACGTGATAATATTGTTGATTACATTAATTATCCTACGCGTATTTTTCCAGTAGGAAGGTTAGATAAAGATAGTGAAGGATTAATTCTGATGACTAATGATGGTGATATTGTAAATAAGATATTACGTCAAAAAAACAATCACGAGAAAGAATATATAGTAACAGTTAATAAACCTCTTACAGATCGCTTTATTCAACGTATGGGAGCGGGAGTTCCTATCTTAGATACAGTAACTAAGAAGTGTCGTGTAGAAGCTATTAGCAAGACGGTGTTTAGAATATTCTTAACCCAAGGATTGAATAGACAGATCCGTCGTATGTGTGAGTATTTCGATTATGATGTAGTTGCTCTGAAACGTATCCGTATTATCAACATTTCTTTAGATGTACCTGTAGGAACATATAGAAATTTAAAGCAGGAAGAGCTAGATGAACTTAATCGTTTAATCGAACCTTCTGTAATGACCGAAGAGGCTAGCTTAAATAGAAATGAAGAAAGCCAACAGAGTATACGCCGTCGTATGACTACTGGGAAAGACTCTGGTAGAAGAGATAATAATGGTAAATATTTAGGTAGACGAGATGCGAATAACGGTAACGATAGACGTCCTAAACGCAACTTCGATAGGGAAAAAAATGAGAGTACCAATAAGCCTAAAGAGGTAAAGAACGAAAGATTAAGAAATAGAAGAAGAGAGGAGTAGTCTTTTCTCTTTAAGAGATAAAAGCCATACAGATATGTATGGCTTTTTTTGTAGGTTTTTGAACTTATTCTCTGTTAATCTGGGTTAATTATCATTTTCTTTTTCTCCCTTATAGTTATAAGTACCATCACTTAAGTTTATCATTCTCTTTCCAAAATTACTTGATGATGAATAGTTCCTATCTATAAACTTAGATTTCTTTTCGTTCTTTAGGTTGATTAACCCTAGAGCATCATCTAAATATACAAGAGCTATTCCATAAGAGAAAGTTCCCTTAATACCGCTGTAAATAAATGGAATAACCGTTTTATTATTTATATCTACAAATCCCCATTTGTCTTTCTGTTTTACAGCAAATAGTAAATCCGTAGGTAATAAGTCTGTCATAGAAGAAAAACTTTGTACTTCATCATACTGAATAGGAACAACAATCTGACCTTCTGTATTCATAAAACCATACTTTTCATCTTTCATTACGACAAAATATCCTTTATCAGCAGTTCTTACCTTATCTACATTATTGATTTTTACAGGTACAAGACTCTTGTTGTTTAAAAGATAATAAGAATTATTAGACGCTATCAATGCATAATTAAAATCACTATCTTTCTCATAACTATCTACATTCATTATCTTCTTATTCGCAGGGTCAACCAATTCTTGAGGTGATTCATCATCTTCTTGTATTACCACAAAGTTATTTAAGACATTACTCACTTTATAATAACTAAGAGGCTGCATTTCAAGTTTATCATTTAAATGAAAATATTGAAAATCAGTTTCAAAGTAATAATCATTAATGGAAAAATACTTACTAGAAAACTCTTTTACTAGTTTTAAATCTCGATTGTAAATTAATGTTTTACCATCTTTAGAACCAATGTAATGAGATTTTGATTCTTGATTAGTTAGAGTCTTAGCTATACTTCTTTCATAAGTTTCGTTATTATTGTAAATAACAAGTTTATCTATAGGTTTACCAAATTCATAATAGTGATAACTAACTCCTTCTGATTTATTAGATTCAGTTGATAATTGCGTTTCAAAATCGCTTAATTTAGCTCCTACGACACTTTTGAATTGAGAATGTTCTATCTCTATATTAGCATTAGCATATGCGATGATATCATGGATTTTATCGACTGATTTTTTTATAAAAAGATTAAACTCTTTTGGGTGCATGCCAGATCGTTGAGAACTATAGCTACTAACACGCTTTTTATCTTTTAAGATAGCCTGAATCTCATCTAGCTCCAGTTCGTCTGATGATGTTTTAAGTAGTATTCCTTTATCAGATACCTCTACTACTTCAATATCTACCCCACGATATGTCACTTTTTGATTAACCTTAGCAGGAAGAACTAAACTATCGATTTTTTTAATTGTAGAAAAAGCAATCTCAATGTCTATTTTATCCACTGCTTTAGTAAGTTCTAGTTCAGGTGTAAAGTGAGTATTAATATTCGTTTTTGTTTCTATATTTTGTGTTGTTCCGTCATGATAGTATACCTTTTTTAGATAGATAGGAGCTTTAATATCATCTAGTGATCGATAGATAGAAGGATCTTGAATAAGTTTTATACTAATAAAATCATCATTTATCAAATCTGTAAATTGAATATTAGCCTGAGCTATTTGATCAATGTTTACATCATAATCGTGTTGATTAAAAACTACTTTTAAAGGAGCGACTTCAGAAGGCGTTCTAGGCTGATCACTACTTTTACTAAAGAAATTAACAAACCTCTCAAGGTTTTTTAAATCATCTGAAAGTAAATCAATATATTCTTGATTTGTAGTAGTGTTATTATATTTTGCTAAGTCAACTTGTGCTATCGTTACTTGACTGATTAATAAAAATATAAGTGTACTCAGATATGTTCTCATCGGATGATTTTTAGTTCGTTTGTATTATTATCTATGTAAAAGAGGAAAGATATATTCTTTATATAATCTAATCCTACTGCTTTTAGATAAGAAGTTTTATCTATTGCTTCTAGGTATGCTAATTGTCCATTATCACTAATATGAAGTTTAGTTTGTTGTGCAGTTACTACTTTGAAAGTATTTTCTAGCATAAATTCTAAATAGGCATATTCTTTATAGGATTTTAGTTCAGTACTATTATAGTTATAAGTGTACTTTTCTAGATAAGAATTATATAATAGTTGTGTAATCTGATTGATATTTTTACTCAAGATTAAAGCTGCATAATCTGTATAGAATTGTTTGATTCGCTCTTCTAGCTTCTTTTCTTTACGCAAATCTTTACCATTAGACCATCCTGTTAGTTTATAGTTTACTGTAGCTTTTAGTTGATGATTAAAACGAATATCTTTCTTTGTATAATCATTTGTCCCTGTGTAGCTAGAGTATTGTGTTTTGCCATTATTTACAATCGTATCTGTTACGTAAGTTTTATTATTAAATAACTCAACTGTTTTTATAATATCTCCCTTAGTATTTATGTATTCAATAAACATTTTAGCATAAGAGTCTTTGGGAATCTTAGCCATAACATTACCTTTGTCATCTATACCAGGTGTAAGGATAAAAGACAAATTAATAGGTGTCTCTGGATTTAGGATATATTTATTAAGAGCAACCGTTTCATAATGTGAATATTTATCTTCGTCGTTTTTAGATAATATAGGTATGCCATCAGCAAAAATAGTTGGCACAACATTATAGCATTCGACTTGTAATTGACAGCTAATACCATTGGCATTCGACTTTAATTCATCTGACAAATTAGCAAGAGGATTATCAACAACCTTGGTAAATCTAAGTTTTAGTTCACCTTTAGTATTTTCCTCTATTTCTTTGCCTTCTTTAACTTTGGCTGTAAAAACAATACTAAAACTACGTGTAACAACCTTGTAAATACGTTCATAATAGTCTTCTACAACTATTAGATTATCAGGATATGTTTTTTCTAAATAAGCAGCTAATTGCATTGCAGCATTTTTAACTGAATTATCAATAGAACACATAAAGTAATCTTCATAAAAATATACTTCTTTTACAGGGACATTATTCCACAGCCCTTTGTCATTAGCTTTAAAGAATTCATTATTATAGTCAAATGAATTAGCCTTATACATTTTTTCATAACTTTCTAATGTAATAAGCTTATCTAGCACAGTGGACGACTGAGCTATTATATAAGAAGGAAGTAACAGAGTGAGTATTAAAGATATTGACCTAATAGTTTTAATACAGGTGTGATAGATGTTCATTTGTTGAAATTGTTAATGAAGATACTAATTTATCGAAATATATTAACATTCAAAAGCAGTTCATTACTTCTATAATTATTGATAATTTTACCTCAGTTTAACCCAGATTAAGCGATAGACATATAAACGAAAAGTAATTATACATAACAGCTCTGAATTTATTTTAAAAGCATACTGTAGTATGGTTTTAGAATAAATGAAAGAGATATGAAGTAGAAATACTTTGCAGTATTTGTCTAATGCTTAATCTGGGTTTAATCGATGTGTGATTTTACAATATAATAAGTCTATTTTCTTTTATAATCCCAAAAACAATGAAACAGTTTCTACAAAAAAAAGATATACAAATTTCGAGTAAGCGCTACTTTGTAGATGCTATGGGGGCAATGGCCTATGGATTATTTGCTACATTACTGGTAGGAACCATTCTAAAGACAATAGGTGAGGAGTTTAATATTTCATTTTTAAAAGAGGTGGTTTGGCCTTTTGCTAATCAAGCTACAGGTCCAGTAATAGCACTTGCTATTGCGTATAGTTTAAGAGCTCCAAAATTAGTGTTGTTTTCTTCTGCTGTTGTAGGAGTAGCTGCTTATCAGCTAGGTGGTCCCTTAAGTGTATTTATTGCAACTATTATAGCGGTAGAAATAGGAAAGGCAGTAGCAGGTGAAACAAGAATAGACATAGTGATTACACCCATAGTTACTGTGTTAGTAGGAGTAGCTTTAGCACAATTGATAGGGCCTAGTGTAAATCAGGTTATGCAGTGGATTGGGCAAGTTATAATACTTTCTACTGAATCTAATCCCTTAGTAATGGGAGTTGTTATAGCTGTTGTAGTAGGGATGGTTTTGACATTACCTATTTCATCAGCAGCTTTGTGTTTGATGTTGCAATTAGATGGATTAGCGGCAGGAGCTGCGACAATAGGTTGTTGTGCCCAAATGATTGGTTTTGCGGTAATCAGTTATAAAGACAATGGTATAAAGGGAGTACTAGCTCAAGGTCTCGGTACAAGTATGTTGCAAGTCCCTAATATTTATAAGAATTGGAAGATATGGATCCCACCTACATTAACGGCTGCTATAGTTGGGCCAATCGCAATTTTGTTCTTTGATATGCAAAATACTGCCTTAGAGTCAGGAATGGGAAGCTGTGGATTAGTTGGTCAAATAGGAACTTTTAATGCGATGAAGACATCGTATTCAACCACCTATATTCTATTAGCCATTATAGGATTACAAATTATACTACCTATGGTTTTATCTTATATAATTTATTATGTAATGAAAAAGAGAGAGTGGATAAAAGACGGTGATATGAAGTTATAACGGATGTTCTATTAGTCAATTACAAAGAGTTAATGTGTACAAAAGGGAAATATAGCCAC
>JBOFGJ010000870.1:0-1149 GCA_051649065.1 Flavobacterium sp.
TACTATCACTTTTTTCATCTTTATTATTGCATCTAATCCTGACGTAGAATTACTTACAATCACAAGTTCTGCATTAGCTAATTGTTCACTTAAACTTGTACTACTATCGATAATTGCATTAGAAACTTTTGCCACCCTATATACATTTTCTGAATAACCAGAAATTAAAAGAGGATGTTCTCGAATAACAAGTCTATATCCTAAAGGAATAACTTCAGATACCGATTTAACTATATCTTCTATTGAATCATAAAGCTTTGAATGACAGATCATTTGTGCATCCGTTGGTAATTGCAACGCAAGCAATATGAATTTATCTTTAAGATAAGCTTTATCAATATTTTTTTTAACTTTACTTTTTCGTTTACTTGCTACTTTTCCAATTATTTTATCCAGCAACTTACCTTCAAGCCTAGTATACAATGGTATATAATTACTAATACACTTAGGAGGATACATATATAACCAATCAATATAGCTAACTATTTTATCTATGATTGTTAGTTGACTATAGTATTTATTGAATTTACGATCAGATATGACATATTCATAAGAATCACTCGAGTATGTGAAATTTGGCTTATATGACACATTGGCATTAACACCATTTCTATCTATAATAGTGGTGTTAAAAGGCCCTTGCTCAAAGTAAAATATTTTAATTCCATGTTCTTTTGCAATTGATAACATTATCGTAGTTTGTGGACGCGTATCTCCTGATGATACAATTATATCAACACCTTCTAGCTCTCGCTCCCAAAATAACTTTAATCTTGAATATTCCTTCGATGATAAACACTTTATTGCATCTGACGAATCATTAATGGAAGCATAAGTAAACGAATAATGCTGACTAATAATAGCTTCACGTTCCTCAGGTTTCACTCTAGTTAAAAATGGCTTAACATATAACTTAGTTATTTTTATTCTCGAATCTTTTGCTTGTCTTCTAAAATAGTGGTATGCAGAAGGGTAAAAACAAACAAATTTAGCAGTGCAATCCTCGTCAATACGCTGATAGTCTAGAAACACATGATAAAGGAACCTTGAAAAATCATAATAATAAGAAGTAAAAAGAATTTTTTTCATATAACTTAATTAATTTAATAAATATAGGATACGTTTTAGCAGCGTCTGGCGGTCTTGTTG
>JBOFGJ010000871.1:0-6762 GCA_051649065.1 Flavobacterium sp.
ATATAATTGAAAACGGATTGATTATATCGATTATATACTCTAATCTAAAATACCCAACTCATCTACTAGCAATTTAATATTCTCATAAGAGTTATTCATTGCTTCCCTGATTTGTTCTTTATTTAGCCAAGCTACTTGCTCTATATCTTCTTCTATCTGCCCTACTAATGGACCATCGAAGTCAGAGGTCATCTCATACCAAGTGGTAATCTTAAGCCTATATTTGCCATTTCTTTTAAAGATGTGATAGGTCTTAGGTAGCTTACGCACTATCTTTAATTGGGATACCCCAGTTTCTTCTTCTACTTCACGTATAGCAGTTTCTTCCATCTCTTCGTGTTTCTCGATACCACCTTTAGGCAGATCCCATTTACCATTGCGAAGAATAAATAATACTTCTCCTTTAGGATTAAACACAACTCCTCCTCCTGCTTTCTGTACTGGAATCTTCTCTTTTATCTTTTTTAGAATCTCTTTTTCGTCTGGATGATATAAAAAAGCCTTATCAATTTTATTTTGAAAATATTTAATGATAATTTTGTCAATATCGACGCTATCTAATAAGAACAGTTGAAAATCGGTTTCTTTCTCGATTTTATCTGTTAAGAACAATGGTTTGTCGTTTACAAAAACTTTATACATTTGTATTATGATTTTTAATAAAGAAACAGCACACAAAACTGCCGAGTCACTTCTGCAAATTAACGCAATTAAATTAAATCCTAAAAATCCTTTTACATGGGCTTCTGGATGGAAATCTCCAATTTATTGTGATAACCGTATTACATTGTCTTATCCTGAGATTAGAAAATTCTTACAAAAAGAATTTGCTGAAAACATTGTAGCCAAATATGGCAAGCCAGATGTTATCGCTGGTGTAGCTACTGGAGCTATCGGTATCGGGTTATTAGTAGCAGAAGCTTTAGAATTACCTTTCGTATATGTACGCCCTGAACCTAAAAAACACGGTAGACAAAATCAAATCGAAGGACAATTAGAAGCTGGTAAATCAGTAATCGTCATCGAAGATCTTATCAGTACAGGAAAAAGTAGCTTACAAGCTGTAGAAGCATTAAAAGAAAATGGAGCGAATATATTAGGAATGGCTGCTATATTCACATACGAATTTCAAGTAGCAGAAGACAACTTTAAACATGCTGGTGTAGAACTTACTACACTAAGTAACTATACTTCTTTATTAGAAAATGCAGTAAACCAAAAATACATTTCAGACAGTGATCTTGAAACTCTACAGGAGTGGAGAAAGAACCCATCTGAATGGAACCAATAATAATATCCTAAAAACAGAATATATGAACTTAGAAAGCCCAAAAGTAAATGTAGCTAAATCAGCTGAATATATCTTTAATGCGTTGACTGATGTTAAAAACTTCGAGAAGTTAATGCCTGAGTCTATTGCTAAATTTGAAGTAACTGGTGATGATTCTTTTATATTCGCACTTAAAGGAATGCCTGAAATCAAATTAAAGCAAAAAGAACAAACTCCTAACTCTAAAGTTGTTTTAGGTGCTGCTAGTGAGAAACTTCCTTTTACGTTAACTGGGAATATCACTGAAGTAGATGCTAATAACTCGGAAGTACAACTTACTTTTGAAGGTAGCTTTAACCCTATGATGGCGATGATGGTAAAAGGACCTATCGGTAAATTTATCGAAGCTCTAGCTGGAAATATGAATAAACTATAATTATCTAGTTTAAAAACAATTAGATATACAAAATAGAAAAGAGCTGTCTACTAACTTTAGTTGACAGCTCTTTTAGTTTAACATAAGTATAAGTTCTACTTAAACTCTACTTGATACTCTAATACCTTAGGATTAGCAACTATCTCAGTCATAGAGAAAGTCTTCTCAAACGATTTATTATCACTACTTATCTTAGCATCTTTTATAGACACAGATTTGATAGGTTTGTCAAAGCTTACTTTTAGCACATAGCTAAACATACCCGCCATAGCTCCTAACTCTCCCATATCTTTCGTCTTATCCTCTCCTTTAGTCACTACTTTACGTTCAAATTGCTTAGAGCTAAGACTGTATTTACTCTCTACTAATAAAGGAGGTTGCTTCTTACTGTCCTTTTTCTTATCGAACTCATTAGACTTCTCCGTAATCTTATTAATGTTAATCAATGACTGGTTTAGATCAGCGATATCTTTTGCATTAACTTTTAGATTAAAATCAGCTAGAGAATCCTTCATATTAACCATAAAACGAACATTCTTCGTATTGTCAAACAGCTCTTTATTCGCTTTGATAATACTATCTTTCTTAAAAGCACCATTCTTCTCCTTAAGCATTGCGAAGTCTAATATCTGATCAATACTTAATTCTTGACCACTAATTAGAGCTATCTTATCCGCATCTCCTTTAAAAATAGCATTCTTATCAGGTACGCTCTGTAGTAGCTCCTTAAAATCCATTTTAAAAGTATAATCTATTGCTCCATTATCTTTTACATATAATTCTTCTTTCGTCACACATGATTGAAGCGATAAGGTCAATCCTAAAAGGAATAAATAAATCTTTTTCATATTTCTAATTTTAAACAAATATACTAGATTTATTAAAAACAATTTCAAATCATAAATTCACTCTAAAATAAAATCATCAAAAATTTGCACAATTCAAATCTTTTATACAATCTTTGCATCGAAATAAAGTTTAACAATTAAAAACGAAGAAAAAATGTTTGTACTAAATTATACTTCTACATCATTCGCATCAGCAGGGATTGCTGGGGTGTATCTTCGTGCTGTTTTTATTTAGAATATCTAATTTTATATATAAATGAAAAGCCCGAAGATTTAATTCGGGCTTTTTTGTGTTTATTCCGGACCCTTAACGTCACTAAAACCCGAATTGACTGATAGATGCTAAAGATCATCAGTAAAAAATAAATCAATTGTAGTATATACAATTGATCATATTAGTCAATTTAAATTTTACATCATGGGAAGGAAACTTTCTGGGAAAGACTTTATTAAAATAGGTTTTCCTCAAAACAATACAATAAACATCGCCTTAGGGCAAGTAAATAGATACAAGAAAAAAGAGAATAAAAATAACATACTTGAAGAAGCTAAATTAGTACTACAGAACCCCGATTCCTATATGGGAGACGGCATCTGGGGCAAAGTAGCAGAGAGTATGATAAAGCAAGTAGAAGTCAAAAAACATCAACTCAATACCAATAGAGTACCATTCTCTATCTATGGGGAAGATGCAATAGACGAACAGACTAAGTATCAACTGTATACTGCTTTAAAACTACCTGTAGCAGTACAGGGCGCATTAATGCCTGACGCTCATTATGGTTATGGTCTACCTATCGGAGGAGTATTAGCAACTGATAATGCAGTCATTCCTTACGGAGTAGGTGTAGATATAGGCTGTAGAATGAGTCTATCAGTATTTAATCTACCTGCTAACTTTCTAAAAGGAAAAGACCATCAGTTGCTAAACATCTTATCAGAACACACGAAGTTCGGTATGTATGACACCCATAAGATTAAAGCAGACCATGAAGTCTTTAGTCGAGAGGAGTTTAAGAACATTCCTTTTGTCAAGAGTTTATTAGATAAGGCATATAAACAATTAGGAACATCTGGTGGAGGTAACCACTTCGTAGAGTTTGGTATCGTAAGATTAACAGAGACTAAACCCGAGTGGAAACTAGAACCAGGAGAATATATTGCAGTTCTTTCACATAGTGGATCGAGAGGTTTAGGAGCTAATATCGCTAAGCACTATACGTATTTAGCGACTAAGCAATGTCCTCTACCGAGCAATGCACAGCATCTAGCTTGGTTAGACCTTAACACACATGATGGCCAAGAGTATTGGTTAGCGATGAATCTAGCAGGTGATTATGCAAAGGCATGTCACGATGACATCCATCGTCGTATTGCAAAAGCTTTAGGTAAGCACATTGCTTTTACCATAGAGAACCATCATAACTTCGCTTGGAAAGAGGTAATAGATAATAAAGAACTAATCGTTCACCGCAAAGGAGCTACTCCTGCAGCGAAAGGACAATTGGGAATTATACCTGGATCAATGACTACGAATGGCTTTATAGTCGAAGGTCTAGGGAATACTGAGAGCTTAAATTCAGCTTCTCATGGTGCAGGACGCTTACACTCTCGTGCGGCATGTAAACAAAGGTTTACAAAGAGTGATATCAAAAAAGAACTAAGTTATACTGGCGTTCAGCTCATCGGAGGTGGTATTGATGAAGCCCCTATGGCTTATAAAGACATCAATGCTGTGATGCAAGCTCAAAGTGAATTAGTAAAAGTATTGGGAAGTTTTACCCCTAAGTTTGTAAGAATGGATAAGTAGTTATGGCAAGATTTATTCAGATTACAGCAGGTAGAGGTCCCAAGGAGTGTGATTTTGCCGTTGAGAAGATCGCACAACTTTTTATAGACGACGCAGTCAAATCCAATATTAAAGTTGATCCAATACAGGATGATACCGACGCACATGGCGCGTCGGTCATTATCCAAATCGTCGAAACGTCTAAAGAAGTTGATACTTTTTTGAGTACATGGTTAGGTAGTATACAGTGGATTTGTGAAAGTCCATTTAGACCTAAACACAAAAGAAAGAATTGGTACATCGGTATTTTTGAAAACACTAGAGCAAATGATGCTATCATATGTGAAAGTGATATTCAATACCAAGCTGTACGCAGTTCTGGAGCTGGCGGACAAAATGTCAATAAAGTTAGCTCAGCTGTAAGAGCTACTCACCTGCCTACAGGTATTACTGTATTAGCAATGGATAGCAGATCTCAGCACCAAAACAAAAAATTAGCCACTGATCGACTAGTCGAAAAACTTCAAAATATGGCATTAAATGAAGTCAAACTGGAAGAAAAGAATATTTGGCTAAACCAAACGAAAGTAGAAAGGGGAAATCCCATACGAACTTTCATTGGCATAAAATTTAGAGAGAAATAATTACCCTAAGGGCTATCTTAAACTGATAGCCCTTTTTTCATACCCAAGTGTACAGTTAAAAGCAGGATTATAAAAAAAAAGCACAAAAAAACAGGTTACTTCCCAGTGGAAATAACCTGCTTTATATAATTTCCAAATACTCTTATTTTTGAGTATTTTCACTAATCTACTTATATAATCTCAGCACTCAGACCTGCGTCTAGCAACTGTAAGCATTGAGATTTAAGTTTTTTAAACTCTCCAGTTTTCACTGTACATTTACCTGTATAGTGTACTAGCATTGCACACTGTTCAGCCTGTTCTGATGTATGATCACATACACGGATAAGAGTTTCGATAACGTGATCAAATGTATTAACATCATCATTGTATAGAATAATTTCACTATTTCCATTCAATAACTCCGATACATCTACCTTCTCTTGAATCTGTTCTTGTGTACTCATAATATATAATAATGTTTTTTTAAAAATTTAAGCCTTTATGAACTTCAAAGATACCCAATTATTCTTTTCAAAGTTGTTTTCAAAAACCAAACCATTCTTTTCTGCACAATTTTTAATTGCATTCATATCTTCTGTATAGAATCCACTAAAGTATATAGCTCCACCCTTATGTAAACTAGCAACATACTTATCCATATCATTTAATAAGATATTTCTATTGATATTCGCTAAGATTACATCATACTTAGGCATAGTCGTAATAATAGAAGCATCCCCTTCGAACACGTCTATATTAGTACAGTTATTTCTAGTTGCGTTCTCTATTGAATTCTGATAACACCAGTTGTCAATATCAATAGCATCTACATGTTTAGCACCGCGCATAGCGGCTAGTATAGCTAGAATAGCCGTACCACATCCCATATCTAATACTTCCTTATCTTGCATATCGTTATTTAAGATTTGGCGTATCATCATAAATGTTGTCTCGTGATGTCCTGTTCCGAAGCTCATTTTAGGTTCGATTACGATATCATACTGAGCGTTTGTTTTCTCATGAAAAGGAGCCCTTACATAACATATACCTTCTACATCAATAGGATCAAAGTTTTTCTCCCATTCTTCATTCCAGTTTACCTGTTCGATATCTTCTTTTCTGTATGTAATAGTAAACTGATCAGACTGCAAGATAAATATATCTTCTAATATATCTTCAGTCCACATTCCTTTCTGTACATAAGCACTTACTCCTGTAGCAGTCTCTTCAAAACTCTCAAATGCTTTCTCCCCTAACTCTGCTATAAGTATTTCTGTACCTAAATCTCTTGGCTCTATATTAAAATGATACCCTATATATTCCATATTCTTCTATTAATTTCCTATTGCTTAACCTTTTGGTAACATTAATTTTACACTTAAGTAACTGTGCTACTTATTCAATTGCAAAACTAATGCTATTTTTGCTAATTAAATACAACACACTATGAAAAAACTATTACACCTTTTAATTTTGCTTTTGCCGACGTTAATGATTGCACAAGACTTAAAGCTTGATACAAAAAGTAATGAATTAAAATTAGAACAACTTCCTTATTACAGCTATGGTAAGGGACTGGGAATGACTTCGGCTGATAGTATATTCCAGTTAAACATTCGCTTTAGAATGCAAAACCGATTAACGTTTAATAATAATGAAGGAGAAAAGAGTACTTATGAAGGAGAAATCCGAAGACTTCGTCTACGCTTAGATGGTTTTGTGGGGAACCCAAAGTTCCTATATGTTATCCAACTATCATTTGCTCCTAAAGATATGGGAACAACTAAAGATGG
>JBOFGJ010000872.1:0-2430 GCA_051649065.1 Flavobacterium sp.
ATTATCGCTACGCGTAACCTAATACATTATACTCCCAAAAATTTAGAAACTAAGGATGAGCGTATATTAGATATTATCGCTTATATCCAACAGAATATCTATAATCTAAAGCTACTCACTGCTCAGGTCATCGGAGATAAGTTTGGACTTGCGCCATCCTATATCGGCACTTACTTTTTAAATCAATGTGGAGAAACTATGCAGCAGTACATCACTGCCTATCGCCTTAAACTGATTAAGCATCGCTTATTATTTAGTGATAATAGAATCGGAGAGATCGCGTCCGAGTTTACTTTCACAGATGAAAGTCACGCAAACAAGTTCTTTAAAAAGCACGAAACACTGAGTATGTCTTCTTTTAGAAAAACACATAAGAAAATATAGTGTTTTTTATATCACAAATAGTTGTACTTTCATTTCTAATAAAACAACCTATCATTGTGAGCAGTTTATACTATATAAACTTATTCATCAAATGATTACAACTTATAACATTTAAAAGGAATCATGAAAAAAAAAATCAATTGGCAAAGAATAGGGATAATCACGAGTACAATTATCTTCTTTATCGTAGCCATAACCTTTGAAATATTTGAACTTGCATCCCTACCAGGTCAATTTTTTGGTACCTTACTAGGGGTAGTAATTACAGCTATTATCACAGTATTATTACTTCAAGGACAGACTAAAAGTGAGGAATCAAGGGAACGCCACTTACTTGTATTCGAGAAGAAACAGGAAGTCTTCTTTCAGTTTTTAACTCAACTAAATACTATCCTTCAGCGTGAGTCTTTAAGCCCAGGATTATCTACTGGAAAGAAGATAGAGAAAGAAGTGAATAACTTACATGATCTTATTTTTGAGTTTGGGTTCTTACAGATGCATACCTCAGCAGAGACCTTCGATAAAATACTCGTACACGTAGGTAATCTTATGACAGAAAGTAAACAAATCAAAATAGCAGAGAACCAATCCATAGATAAAGTAGAAAAGTATTACTTAGTACTAACTACTGATTTCTTCTCTATCGTATCCCTGTTAAAACACGAACTATACAACGAATTTAGTCCTCATATAGACAAAGCTAAACTAGATAGAATCATCAAACTATCTTTTTAAAAACAAGAAAGCGAATCTAGAAGTTAGATTCGCTTTCTTGTTTTATGTGGTTTAGTACTCTTAGGTGAATCTCGTGGATAATATAATCAGACCAAGTTTTCCAGTACCATTCAGGTCTAACATTTACTTTGTAAAATGTAGTACCACTTAATTCTGTTGTTTTAATATCTATACTCTTCAGATTAAACTGACCTTTTTCAGATAAGAAATAATTGTTCAGATGTTTAGGCTGTATATCCCAGAATGGATTAGTCTCTTTCATTGGAGTTGGTTGTTCTAGTACACTGAATTTAAGAGAAGTCGGCTCTGTCCACTCAGTTATAGGCTCTACAAAACTACCCGTAGTAAAATTACAGTATCTCACTGCTCCTACACCATTCCCCTCTATCCTTGCATCTATAGGATAGGATATTCCTGTCTTGAACAATAATTCGGTAGGTTCATCTATCTTATCAAAAGTAATAACATTATGCCATACTTCTTCTATTGGAGCATTTATCATAACAGTAGTTGTCACTGGTATTAACGTTGGCTCATCATATAGTGCATCAAAACTAAAACTAGCGATACCAAATAACACACCTATAAAAATCATTACTTTATTACTTCCTCTCTTCTCTGTATTTACCTTAGCTAACATACCTCCTAAAAACATCAAAAATATTAATAGTGGCGAAGCCATTAGTATACATATAGCTCCTTCTAATGCAAAACTCAATAACACTATTGAACATACTAAAAAACTAATACACACTTGGCCAAATCCATATAATATGCTAATATGTCTCTTTTGAGCAAGAGTATAAATCAATGCGTATCCTGCTAACATAGGACAAAATACAAATACAACCCACCCATACGTCTCTGAAATTGTAAATAACAGTGTGCCTAATAGTACAATAAATACTGCAACTAAAATATGTATAACCAACTCTCTCATAACTAACTCCCTTTTAAATCAAATAAATCTATATCACAAAACACTACTATTTTTCACAACTACACTACCTTCTATTCAGTATATAAATACCCATTCTTTATTCCCCTTACACATTAACTACTAAATCAGTGCGAATAGATTTACCAAGATCTTTCACCCAACCTTCATACTCCATAGCATTCAAAATTTGTTGTACTTTCTTAACTGAATTAGTATTCATAATCTTGCAATTCTCAAATTCATATTCTTCTAATAAATCCTTCATCTTTTCTATAAAAATATCATAGGCAACTAACTTAAGCTCTTCTGTTCTCTTAAACCAATTCCAACATGCTGTCATAACAAAAACATAATCTACTTTAGGCAATATA
>JBOFGJ010000873.1:0-12066 GCA_051649065.1 Flavobacterium sp.
CTTACTTTAATGAGTTCGTATATAGATTAAATAGATCCTTATTTAAGGAAACTATTTTTCATAACACAATTGTAAAGATGGTTAAAGCGAAACCAACTACTTTAAATATGATTAGCGGAAACTAAACAGATAACTCAAAACTTTTAAATCCTTAGCTACACCGGTGAAATATAGCATCAGACTCAAATTAATTCGTTAGTAAGGGAATTTGAGAAACTTAACTAAGGGTTAATCTATTCTTTAATAAAATGCTACCTTATCATATTTTTAAATACATCAAAGGAAGCTAAACACTTCTATAATTGTCCCCACAAGAATCAAAGTCGTTCACATTATGTCGTCCCAGAATCAGCACTATCCAAATACTACAAAGCAATTTTACTTCCTAGCTCTTTCATTAACTCTACAACCATCTTATAGTATGCTTGCATCATTAATCCAGATCTACTTTGTTTAATTCCTTTTGATTTATAAGTCTACTACATATTCTGAGGCAAATAGACAGAACCAATAGCTCTTCAAAAATTCTAAGACAAAAGTACTTCGTCTAAAAATCGAAAAGCCTATACTTAAGAATGGTTTTAATCATAAATTGATACCTAGTACCCTTGTTAACATTCTTAAAATGAAACATTATCACACTACCCTAAAGGAGGTTTCAAAAACAAAATAACCTATATATCAAACACTTAAATTATTAAAAAAGGACTAGTACTCTCTTTCATATAAACCAAACAAGAAGAGTAAAAAAAGAGTAATTAAACAATACAACAAATGGTGAAATGCAACAAATGTGATTACAAAAAAGAAGAAATTCTAATCACTACATAAGAAGGATGGTATAGGATAAGGAAAGATTAACAGTGAAGTTTAAACACTAAAGAACAAAGATTATCTTACTCTAGACCACCTATAATATCTACTACTAGATAAATAATACTTACAATCAAGTAGCATAATAAAAGTCACTTAACTTCTCTCATCGACCTACAAATAATACTCTTATACTACAAGCAAAAAGTCTACTCCCTATTTTAAAACTTTAATAAACACCTACCCTACTCTCTATTCAAATCACAATAAAAAAGGTAGCTTAACTAAATAGAGAATAAATACAACTGTTAATTAATGTCACTACATTAAAATTCCTTCTATTTAATCACAATATGCACTACTAAAGTACAGGTATAATAGATAAAACTGTTATAATATTTAACAAAGAACTATACTTTGTAATAGTACAATTCAAAGCATTAACTTATATATTGTATATACAAAACAAAACAACAAGAAAAATGCCACAAAATCCACACACAGCTAACTACCAAAAAGTTAGAAACAAATTATTTGTCGCCACCCAGTATAAAATGCAATACTTAACTATTCTCACTAGAAGTTCATCTTCTAAAATATTTAACATTCTTAGAAAAGTAGATTTAGAACTAAATCTATCTTTTAAACAGTAGTGTTTTAATTTTTTACACATATAGAAAAGAATAAATAGTGTATAATCACTTAAACTCACACAAAAGATTATACATTCTTTATCACGTTGCCTTCTACAGAAATAGAAGATGTATACTATCGCTATGTATTGATATAATGTTTTGGGCTAAGACATTATTCATCCCCTACACAGAAGCTTTAGTACAGATTATTTATGGTTAAAAAACATACAATGGATTCGAAAAAAAAACAACAATATATCACTATAAGCACAGTGCCTATTATGATTATACTAAGCTATTTCTCTATTGCTAGCTTAATCAAATTAGGAACTATAGTAATTAATTTTTCTTTAGTACATACTGCTACTATATTATGTGATCTCACGCCACAAATATTACACAATACAATAATTAACAATTTCAATATCACTCAAGTAGAATCAACTTATCCAATAGCAAACCTATCGCATATATCACTACATCAGGATCTTGGGAATCACTTAGAGTTCTCGCTAAGCTACTTTATATCAGGGATATTCTATGGTATTGCATTCTTAGGGTTTATAGCTAGCTTAATAATTTATCAGATTTTTAAAGAAAAGAAGTGGATCAGCTACCTATCAATACAAGTATTGATCTTTTCTTGCTTTATTTATAGTGATATACTTAACCTACTCCATATAGACTTAACAGCTATAGAAAGTTTTTTTAGAGCCACTATAGTAGCCGGTTCTCTAATCTTCACAGGTATGCTTATCTCTACGTACTACACATTTAGCGCTAAGAGATTTATGTATAAAAATGAATTGAATATATACTCTATCACCTCTATTATAGCTTTAGTACTCTACTTCTCTAGCTATATATATGGAGAAGGACATTTGTTGCTTCTAGATATTACAGTCATTCTATTATTTGTTGCTACGCAGTATATTAGTCGTATACTTAAACGAAGAAGTCGTTATTACCTATATGTAATTCTATTATTGTCGCTATGTTTATTATATGGGATCTGTTTTACGAATATGGAGATTAAACAATCTCTAATAGAATATAACCATACAATGAACTCTCTAAAACTATTTGTTATAGCGATTATTATTTTCAGTATTATAAATAACTATGTATTAGTACGTAAAACACAAAAAAACAATGTGCGCAACCGTGTGTTTATGTTTCAATATGTACTGATGTTAAAGAACTATCACAAGTTATTATTGAATGAAAAAAATGCACAAACTACTAAACCTACTGAAATATCTTCTTTAAAAGATCATCAAGGAAACCTATCTTATTATCTAAAGAACAACTATAAACTGACTGAACGTGAAGTAGATGTACTCTATCTTATTTGGGATGGTCTAACGAATAAAGACATAGCTCATGAACTTAGTATTACAATTAGTACTACGAAATACCACATTAGTAATATCTACTTAAAACTTAATGTAAGCTCTCGTTCTCAAGTATTTGCACTTAAAGACTGGTAGAGATTTCTATCACTTTTCTATTCCTTAGGTTGTGCTTAGGATTGGAGTGTCTCCGCTTAATCTTGGTTAAAGAAAATAACGGACTCAATACAGACTTATCTTATAGTTACTAGGCTCTTACCCAAAAGGAAATACCTAGTAAACAGAAACAAAAACAGACTTGCTTATATAGCAAAGTCTGTTTTTGTTTTAAAATATAGTATTCTAAAATTCGCATATTTTAGAATTATAATTTTACAAGTCTAAATATCGATATTTTGAGGTAATACTATACATCAGAGAATATAGGGATAGTTACTTAAGGTGTCTTTCTTTTAAAACGGCTTCTATATCACTCAATACAAAACCTTTAGCTTTAAGCAAAATTAGATAGTGATATAGCAGGTCTGCTGCTTCGTTCTTAAACAAGGTATCGTTATCATCTTTTGCTTCAATAACTACTTCCACTGCTTCCTCTCCTACTTTCTGGGCTATTTTATTAATCCCTTTTTTATACAATTGATTGGTATAAGACGATTCTACGTTATTATCTATACGCTCGTGTATAATTTGCTCTAATGTATAGACAAATCCCTTATCACTCATCTCACCAAAACAAGAAGTACTCCCTGTGTGACACGTAGCCCCTATAGCCTCTACTTGTATCAATAAACAGTCTCTATCACAATCTGTCTTAATATCTTTTACTAATAAATAGTTACCTGAAGTTTCTCCCTTCGTCCATAACCTATTCTTAGTGCGACTAAAGAAAGTTACCTTGCCTTCTAGTATTGTCTTTTGGTAGGCTTCTTCATTCATATACCCTTGCATTAATACCTGCATCGAATCCTTATCTTGGATAATGACAGGCACTAACCCATTTCCTTTATTAAAATCTATATCTAGTCTCATCTTACATTAATGTTATTCGTTTTTAGTGCTTGCTTTAATTTTGGTATACTAACTTCTCCATAGTGGAAAATACTCGCTGCTAATGCCCCTGTGGCCTTAGTCTGTGTAAACACTTCTCTGAAGTGCTCTATACTACCCGCACCACCAGAGGCGATAACAGGTATATTTACCAGTGCTGCTACCTCAGCAGTAATATCTATGGCAAAGCCCGCTTTAGTTCCATCATTATTCATCGAAGTTAATAATATCTCCCCTGCTCCTAGCGCTGCCACTTGACGAGCCCAATCGACTGTCTTTAATTCAGTTTTAATTCGTCCACCAGCACTATATACCCACCATTCACCATCCTCATACTTCGTATCTATAGCTACCACTGCACACTGACTTCCCAAGACCTCTGCTATCTCCTGAATCAACTTAGGTCGCTTAATAGCTGCTGAGTTGACACTTACTTTATCTGCTCCTGCTCTTACTAAATCTACTGCCTGCTCCTGTGTGCTTATCCCTCCTCCTACAGTAAATGGGATATTAATCTCACTAGCGATCTTATTCACTAAGCTGATTAGGGTTTTTCTATTCTCTATAGTCGCTGTGATATCTAAGAATACTAACTCATCTACACCCTCTATCACATAACGTTTAGCTAAGGCTATAGGGTCTCCTGCGCGTTGTATATCTACGAAGTTCACTCCCTTAACGACCTCACCATCCTGAATATCCATACAGGCTATAATTCTCTTCTTTAGCATAATTCACTCAATTGTTTTAGACTAATCTTACCTTCGTATATCGCCTTACCGATGATCACTCCTTCACATCCTATAGATCGAAGTTCATATAGTTCCTCTACGGTGGTTAATCCACCACTAGCGATAAGCTTCACCTTACTATTCCCGATTATCTCTTTGTATAATTCAATAGCGAGTCCGTTTAGCATACCATCTTTCTCGATATCAGTCACTATTGTATATTTTACTCCCTTTTGCTCATACATTTGTATAAATTCTAAGACATCCGTATCGGCAGAGTCTAACCATCCCTGAGTCATAATCTTGCGTTGTTTACAGTCAGCCCCTAAGATCACTTTATCACTACCGTACTTCTCTAACCACGCTAAGAAGAGCTCTGGTTTAGTAGCAGCGATACTTCCTACTGTTACTTGCTTCGCTCCACTGCTAAAAGCTGTAGCTATATCATTATCACTCTTAATTCCTCCACCGAAGTCAATCACTAAATTAGTCTGTGTAGCAATCTGCTCTAACACCTTAGCATTGACGATCTGATTAGATTTAGCTCCGTCTAGGTCGACGATATGTAGGTATTTAATCCCAGTATCTTCAAACTGTTTAGCTACTTCTATTGGATTCGTATTATACACTTTAGACGTGTTATAATCTCCTTTTGATAAGCGAACACATTGTCCTCCTATTATATCTATTGCGGGTATGATTCTCATAATTCTAAAAAGTTTTTAAGTAATAATTCACCTACTATACCTGACTTCTCAGGGTGAAACTGTACTGCATAAAAATTGTCTTTATTTAAGGCTGCAGAAAAGGATAAGATATAGTTATTCACAGCAATAGTATACTCGCTAAGCTCCGCATAATAACTGTGTACAAAGTAAAAGTCATCAACTTCACTAATTCCTTTAAACAACTCTCCCTCTAAACGAGTGCAGTTATTCCATCCCATATGAGGTACAATATCCTCTGAAGGAAAAAGTCTCACCACATTCTCAAATATCCCTAACCCAGCAACATTCCCTTCTTCACTATATTTACACATGAGTTGCATACCTAAGCAGATGCCTAACACAGGTTGTGTCAAACTCTTAATCACCTGATCTAATCCTTTCTCTATCAAATATCCTATCGCAGAAGAAGCCTCTCCTACTCCCGGAAAAACGACCTTATCTGCTGACCTAAGAACCTCAACATCATCCGTAACAACAGTATTATATCCTAATCGCTCTATAGCATTCTGTACAGATTGCACATTGCCTGCGTTATACTTTAAGATTGCTATCATAAGATTCCTTTTGTACTTGGTATATTGTAATTCTCTGTTTTATTAACCGCCATCTTTATTGCCTTCGCAAAGGCTTTAAAGATAGATTCTATCTTGTGGTGTTCATTGTCCCCCTCTACCTTAATATTCAGATTACAACTCGCTGCATCTGAAAACGACTTAAAGAAGTGATAGAACATCTCAGTAGGCATATCTCCTACTTTCTCTCTCTTAAATTCTGCATCCCAAACTAGCCAAGCTCTCCCTCCGAAGTCAATCGCTACCTGAGCTAAACACTCATCCATAGGAAGTAAAAAACCATATCTTTCTATCCCTTTTTTATTGCCTAATGCACGCTTAAAAGCTGTTCCTAATGCTATAGCTGTATCCTCTATCGTGTGGTGTTCGTCTACTTGTAGATCCCCTTGCACCTCTATCTTTAGTCCTATATTACCGTGTCTATTGACCTGCTCTAACATATGATCAAAGAACCCTAATCCTGTATTAATACTACACTTCTTAGGATTATCTAAGTCAACTTCTACATCTATGACAGTCTCATTGGTCTTTCTGTATTCTTTACCAATACGAGGCTGTTGTTTTAAGAATTGGTAGATATCTTCCCAATCCATTGTGCTAAGTGCTGCACGCTCATCCACGACTTCATTGATATAGATAACTTTGCTTCCTAAGTTTTCTGCTAGCTGTATATCCGTCTGACGGTCACCTAATACATACGAATTAGCCAAATCATACTCTCCATATACATACTTCCCTAACATCCCTAAACCAGGTTTGCGAGTAGGTTTATTCTCATAGTCAAAAGAATCATCTACATAAATATCTGTGAATACTACTCCCTCATCTGCTAAAGTGTTTAGAATGAAGTTTTGTACAGGCCAGAAAGTATCTTCAGGAAAAGAACTCGTTCCTAACCCGTCTTGATTACTCACTAATACCAAGGTATAATCAAGCTCTCTCGCTATCTTAGCTAAACTCGAAATAACTTTAGGCAAGAACACTAACTTCTCAAAACTATCAATCTGAAAGTCTTCAGGCTCTTTGATTATCGTTCCATCTCTATCTATAAATAATACTTTCTTTTTCACGTTGTATTGCTTTTAATGCTGTTAATAATTGGGTATTCTCTTCAGGCTGACCTATTGATATACGAAGGGTGTCAGGTACTACTTTACTTCTGTTCCTTACGATGATTTGCTTCTCTATCAACTCTTGGTACAACTTATCTGCTTGATCAAACTCTACTAAGAGATAATTCGCTTCAGAAGGATAGATTAATCGGGTCATAGACAGCGAACTTAGTTCCTTTATCATTCTCTCTTTCTCACTTAATAACACTGCTATTCTCTGTGCAAACCTTGTTTTATCTTGTAAGAGTTTAATTGCCTCTTGTTGATTGATAATACTCAGATTATAAGGAGACTTTACCTTATTAAAGTAATATAATACTTCCTCATTCATCCAAGCCATCCCTATGCGAAGCCCTGCCATTCCCCACCCTTTAGACAAGGTCTGTAAGATGATTAAGTTCTTATATTGCTTTAACTCTTCTAACCAAGATGACTCACTGCTAAAATCTATATAAGCTTCATCTACGATAACCATTCCCTTAAACTGATTTAATAGTTTAATAATCGTCTCTCTCTTTATCAGATTTCCTGTCGGATTATTAGGAGAACAGATAAACATTAGCTTTACATTCTCATCTATCAAATAAGGATCTACTAATCCCTCTTCTATCTGAAACACCTTATCTAAAGGAAGTGTGATTAACTCTATCGCATTGATATTCGCATAGACCTCATACATTCCATACGTTGGCGTGAACACAATAGCTTTATCTTTATTAGGTTCACAGAATATGCGGTACGCCAAATCAATCGCTTCATCACTTCCATTTCCTAAAAACAACTGACTAGCATTACCTCCTTTAATCTCGCTAATCACTTGCTTTAATTCACATTGATAAGGATCTGGATAGCGGTTTACTATACCATACGGATTCTCATTAGCATCTAAGAACACTCCTTTATCTCCCTTATACTCATCACGAGCACTAGTATAAGGTGACAGCTTAACTATATTTGTTCTCACTAATTCTGAGATATTTATACTATTGCTCATTGTTCATCTTTTTTAAGCGAATACTAACTGCGTTTTTGTGAGCGATTAACTGCTCTGCTTCTGCCATTACTTCTATTGTTTTACCAATGTTTTTAAGACCTTGAGCTGTTAGCTTTTGGAATGTTACCTTCTTGACAAAACTATCTACTGATACTCCACTATAACTTTTGGCATATCCATTGGTTGGCAAAGTGTGATTTGTTCCACTAGCATAATCCCCTGCACTTTCACACGAATAGGCTCCTAAGAACACTGATCCTGCGTTAATAATCTGATCAATATATAGCTCAGCATTGTCTATATTTAAGATCAAGTGCTCAGGAGCATACTCATTACTAAAAGCAATACAGTCTTCTAATGTAGGTAACTCTATCATCAAGCTGTTATTTAGTGTCTGTGCTGCTAAGTCTCTACGAGGTAAATCTTTCAACTGATTTTCAAGTGCTTCTGACACTTCTGCTATCTTCTGCTTAGACGTAGTCACAAATACTACTTGACTATCTGTACCGTGCTCTGCCTGTGATAATAAATCTGCAGCTATATAATCTGCATCAGCCTGAGCATCAGCTATCACTAATACTTCACTAGGTCCTGCAGGCATATCTATGGCTACTCCCTGTGTCTGTACTAATTCTTTTGCCTTCATCACATATTGGTTTCCAGGTCCAAATATTTTATACACTTGTGGTACAGTCTCTGTGCCATAAGCCATAGCAGCTATTGCCTGTGATCCTCCTATCTTAAAGATAGTATCTATCCCTAGATACTTGGCAGCATAGAGAATCACCTCATTTACCTTGCCTTGTTTATTACATGGAGTACACAGTACTAACTGCTTACATCCTGCTAACTGCGCAGGTATCCCCAACATTAATAACGTTGAGAATAGAGGTGCTGTCCCTCCAGGTATATACAGTCCCACCTTCTCTATCCCGACACTTTTTCTCCAGCAAATTACCCCTGTAGTAGTTTCCACCTTTTCTTCTGTTTTTAATTGAGATTGGTGAAACTTCTTGATATTATTAGCAGCTACTGCTATAGCCTCTTTTATCTCTGTGCTAACAAGTTCAGTTGCCTCTGTTATCTCCTGCTCACTTACTCTAAAGTTAGTTAGCTGCACTCCATCAAATAAAGATGTATAGTTCTGAATCGCTACATCACCTCTGTCTTTTACTTGCTTCAGAACAGTGCTTACACTTTCGTTTAAACTCTCTGTAGCGATGATAGGACGTTTAGTAAGTCCTGTCCATTCTTCTTTGGTTGGTTTATATATTGTAATCATTTGTCTATTCTGTTTTAGTAAATCATCTTTTCGATAGGAGCGACTAAGATTCCCTCAGCGCCAAGAGTCTTTAACTCATCTATGATATCCCAGAATTGGTCTTCTTGGATAACAGAGTGTAGACTACTCCATCCCTCATCAGCAAGAGGTAAGATAGTAGGGCTCTTCATCCCAGGTAGTATAGAGATGATTTGGTCAAGTTTATCATTAGGCGCATTGAGCAGAATGTATTTGCGTTCTTTAGCGTTTAGCACTGACTTAATACGGAATAACAACTTGTCTAATAAGGCTTGTTTCTCTTGCCCTAAATTCTTATTACTGATCAGAACAGCTTGACTATCTAAGACTTTCTCTACTTCTTTTAATCCATTAGACATCAGTGTAGATCCACTGCTAACGATATCACATACCCCATTAGCTAAACCGATACTAGGAGCAATCTCCACACTACCAGAAATAAACTCTATGGTAGCATTGATGCCTTGTTCTTTTAAGTATTTTTCTAAAACGAAAGGATATGAAGTAGCAATCTTTTTGCCTTCAAAGTAATTGATGCCCTGGTAATCAACTTCTTTAGAAACAGCTAGGCTTAAACGACAGCTACCGAAGCCTAAGTATTCTAGAATAGTAACAGGAAGGTTCGCTTCTAAGAATACATTCTCCCCTACGATACCGATGTCAGCCACTTGCTGTTCTACATATTTAGTCACATCATCATCTCGTAAGAACAATACTTCTATCGGGAAGTTCTTACTTTCAGCGATAAGTTTACCGCCACCGTTAGGAAACTTAATTCCACATTCTTTTAATAATTCTAATGATTTCTCGCTTAGACGTCCGCTTTTTTGGATTGCAATTTTTAATTTACTCATGATATTTTTAAGATTAAAATGCTCGAGTAAATCGATAGGAAGTATCAAATAGCTATATGCCTAAAAACAAAAAATCCCGTCTGATTTACTCAAACGGGATAATTAGATATTTTTGTTTCAAATACATCAAATCATTACCAGCTCGTAAGAGTACAAGTAGAATGATGGTGATGATGTAATTGACTTAGATACATGTCTTTTTTTGTTTATTTGATAAGTCAAATGTATATATAAATTTAATACCCTCAACATATTTTTTTAATTTATTTCTTATACTTTTCAAACATCCCCTTGACACAACATCGTCAAAACCCAATGAATACGAAGGATTTACTGTATTTTAAACTCAGTAAAATATTTTAACATTTCTCACTATAATACACTCTTTTACAAATAAAAATTAGCCATCTTAGCCATTGTAAGATTAAAATGAGTATCTACTTCCTCAGCATTTTTGATTGTTAAAGGGAAGGGTACCATATGGCTATAAGGGAATGGGTAATCTAATATATCAACTCCTATAGGCACATCTCTATAAGGTCCTTTTAGCATATTTAAAGCTTCAACAGCAGGAGCTACCTCATCATTCTTTAGATTGACAGAATAAATCTGTTTATCTAATTCTTTTAGGCGTACTTCTCTTTCTTCTTGGTGGTGATTATACCTCAACATCGTTTTAAACCAACTCTCGCCTGGGTGAAGTTCACTGGACTGATAATGATGCAATCTAGGCTCGGCAATAAACTTAGTTGTCAATAACTGAGCAAAGACTTTTTGCATTGCTATCGTTGCTTTGCCATCCATAATATACTTAGAGACTGGGAACATACGGTCTATAGTCATCCCTCCACAGAAGCACACCAATTTCGCCTTATCTAAAATACCACCTGGGTTAGCCATCAAGAAAATAATAGATAAGAACGAACCTATCGAATAACCAAACAAGTCAATATTAGCCTTATCTGACACAGCAGAGAATCTACCCTCACGCAACTGTTTCTCCCACAGAATAAAGTCATAGTATGTCTGTACACCAGACCAAAACATACGCTGTGGATTAGCCTCCATACGAGTACTTAATGCTGCATTGACATAACTGGTATCCGAGTTCTCTTGCCAATGTAAAGCTCTCTCTTGTGCTACTTTAAACATAGACTTTCGATCCGACCATGCTAATGGTGCTCTATCCATATGAAAGCTAATCGGAAACAATACTACTGCTTTTTTAGTGCGTTTAGCAAGCTCATAAGCCCAAGGCAGATACTTATCCCACTTTTTCTCATTTAAGCCGTGAAACATTACGATAAGACCTTCTGGAGCTTGATTAGTTATCGTTCTAAGAATAATTATTTTAAACTTCTTGTTTTCCTCTACACTATAATCAGATATATCAAGAAGATGATCTGAATCCATTATAGATTTACAAAAACTATCTTCAAACACATCTCCGTGTTCCTCACAATGCAATTTATCCGAACCACATAATACACTAGATGCTTGCTTGGATTCAAAGTCATACTTAAACAGTTCAATACCTAGTTCATCACTTCGAAGGTAATCTCCTTCTTTGTGAAATAAGTGCTTTAGCTCTTCGTGTAATTGGTAGTAATGCATAATTTGTCAGTTGATTGGTTGATGTAAAAATACTATGTACGCATAGTATTAACGCAAAATGTAATACTATTATTACATCATCTCCTTTCTTATAAATATAAATAAACAAGTCTACTTAATCAAAACAAAACACTATATGTCAATATATTACATTGATATTTTTTAAATATACACCAAAAATTGATAGCTTTGTTAAAGCTTATAGCTATGGGACGTAACACATCAGTATCATTAGGAGATTACTTTGTAGTATTTGGCTAATGCTAATGCTGGGTTTGACTACTTAAAACAGATATTTTAACCCAAAAATGAAT
>JBOFGJ010000874.1:0-2619 GCA_051649065.1 Flavobacterium sp.
CACTAGTTCTTGTACTGGGAGTAAGTACAGCTGTGTTGGCAGATGGTTCTAGAAACTTATATCCAAGTGGAGTAACAGGACATAGAGGAATGTTACTAGGAAGAGGATATGATTCACCTGAAGCAATACCTTTTACTAATGCAGGGGCTCATTACGTTTATGCAAAGGTGGGAGAGACTATTACCCTAGCGTCTTCCGCTCAAGGTACTGACTCTAAAGATTGGGGTGGGAGATATGATGATAAAAATGGAGGTATAACATTATACGGTCCGAAAGGAAATATTATTATAAATAATAATCAGATTCAAGGACAAATACCAAGTCGTACATCAGAAGTTACAGGACCTAAATTGAATTCGGGTGCTTCTGGAAATGGGTATGTTCCTATTTATCATCTTGTTACTGAAGAAGGAATTTATCGTGTAGAATTTGCCTCAAGAAGATCTTCACGTCAACCTGATATTATTCTTTCAGATTCGAATTGGAGCCAAGAGAATGATGGTGGAATAAGGGCTTGGGATATTTCAGTGATTAATATCGGAAAAACTGCTTTTATTCCAGGGCGTGTGTATGCGACGAATGTGAATTTTACCAATGGAAATGGATCAAATTATCAGAATGTAGAATTTAAAGGACAGTTCTATGTGCGTACAAATGATGGATTTACATATAGAGTAAAACACAATGGAACTTCGGGTATTACTTGGGCATTCTTTGTCAACAACAAAGGATTTGTTGATGTAAATACCAAAAATGCTTTGTATAAAAGTATGAATAGTGAAGCGAGTGGTGTGAGAGATCAAATCCATAACCCAAATACACCTGACGATACATCTAATATTACGCATAAGATTTATTACACTTTACCAGCTACAGATATGCCCGCTAGTGCAAATGTGAATGTGAGTTCAGGTAGTACAGGTGGATTGACTACATGGTTGAACCCTAAAGTAATTGAACCTGAGGTATCTAATGTGAAGATTGTTGGAGCAGAAGGTACGGTTGGTATTTTTGGACATAAAGGAGGTTATATTGAGTTTGACGCACCTGTGAGTGGACAGCAGTTTACGATTGATATAATGCACAATGGTTCTGTCTTTAAAAAGTTAGAAGGAAATACTAATGAAGGGCATAATAAAATTTATTGGAATGGAGTAGGTACTAATGGTCAAAAATTAAAAGGAACTGTTCCTATTGATTTGAATGTACAGTTGCAAGGTGCAGAAGTACACTTCCCTTTCTTTGATATGGAATACAATAAGGGAGGGATAGTTATCGAATTATTAGATTATCATAATTATAATAATGTCATTTCAGATCTTGTATTTTGGGATGATACCAATATTCCTAATGTTAGTAATAATCGATACGGTTCAAATGTTGAACCTAAAGATAACAGTCATTTAAAACCGGGAAATAGGGGAATTAGCAGTAATGAAAACGGGCACAAATGGGGAGTAGGTGGTTCTGGAGCTGTTGGAACTTTTGGAGATAAAAAGTCTATGGATACGTGGACTTTTAGAGTAGGAAACAAAAAAGAGGTTAAGACGAATGTAGTTATTAAAGAAGCTGATTTGTATACAACGTTAACTTATAAAGTAGGAGGAGTAGAAAATAAAGGAAGTGGAAATAAAGGAGACAAGGTAGAGTATACAATTGTAGCTGGAAATAAAGGACCTTCTGATATTATTGCTGATAAAGCAAATGGAATACATGGAGCACCTTTCAGTTTTACATTACCTCCTGGGGTAGATGTTACTAATCCTGCGAGTGTAAAAGCTGTTGTAAGCAATGGAACTACAAAAGAGTCAGTTGCATTGACATATGATCCTCTAACTCGTACGTTCCGTTCAGAATTGCAGATTCCTAATGGAGGAACAGTAACGTATAAAGTAACAGGGGTGTTAAACGGGATGACTGGATCAATGATTGCTGAATCAACGATTATGAGACCAGCCGATGTTTCTGACCCTGATGCTACTAATGGAGATGCTAACGTTAAACCAACAAATCCTCACTTTGAGTGTTATAACAATGATTCTGGAAATTTACCAGGAGGTAGTGGATCTATTGGATGTAATAATATCAAGGAAGTTGTGTTTATGGCGTTGGGTGAATGTGTGGATGAGATTTTATATTTTGAAGACTTTGATCGCGGTTACTGGAATGTAAATTCTGGAAGAACAGATTGGATGAATAAGGCATCGATTAGCATTGGTACTAATGGTGAAATCTTGAAAAATCATGATGGATCTATTCGTCGACAAGGGCCAGGAGGTGGAGCAACAAGTTCTTATTTATTTGCACCTGGAATAAATGATAGTCGTTATACAAATGCAAATAGAAACCCACATAGTGAAACTATCTCAGTAGCACGTATCAAAAATGGATACTATTCAGTGAATCCTCCAGGATATGTACAAATGGGTATTCCAACAACGGATTCTTGGAGTGAGGGTATTTGGGTACCTAATGCACCAACAAATGACCCAACATTGCCAAATAGTAATTTTGACTGGACGCCAGCTTGGGATAAAGTGAATGCTATTCGAGATATGTCTGGAGCTGTAAATGGTTCAGCTTTCTTAGTGCGTGGAGCCGCTTCTGCAGCGCAGAGTA
>JBOFGJ010000875.1:0-2090 GCA_051649065.1 Flavobacterium sp.
TAATAGAACTCGAAATATAGAACTACCTGATGGTAGTGTACGAAAAATCAGAATAGACTTCATTATTACCATTAACGATAAAAAAGTAATCTACTAATGTCAGAATTCAATACAATAAAGATAGTCCAAGTACCTCAAGCTTCAGGATCTTCTGTAGGTGCTGTAGTGAAGGTTAAAGGAAGTCATTCTTCTACTACTGTAAAGATTGACAACAAAGGGAACACATCAGGTTACATCAAATGGGGTGCGAATGATAACTATCCTCAAGATGTAATCAAAAAGGTTAAGAAGAATGGAGCCGCAGGAAGTGGACTCCGTTTACTCCAGCGAGCTCATTATGGTAATGGATTATCTATCTATAAGACTTCAAGAGATGAGGCCACAAAAAAGCGTAAAGTTGACTATTATGACTTTGACGAGTTCCCAGCTATTAACTCATTTATGCGTAATAATCGCATTTCTATATTCACTCAAGGAATTATAAAAGACCTTGAATGGTTTGGTATTGCTTTCCCTGAGTTCGTTATATCTAATGACTTTACTGAAATTGTATCAGTAGAACGAAAACAAGCTTCATGGTGTAGATATGCAATGCCTGATAGTGATGGTAATGTCCGTAAATTATATATATCCTCTCTATTTGGGACTAAAACTAACATTGATGTAGATAAGAATGAATATGTTTCTTATACTACTTTGTTAAGTCCTTATATGACTTCAGATGAAGTATTAAAATACTGTAAGGATAACAAGATTCACAAATTTGTGATTCCTATATTCTTTCCTCTATTGGATGAGTCTTACTATCCCATACCTGAGTGGCATGCAATCATCACAAGTGGATGGTTAGAAGTTGCGAATTCAGTTCCTAAGTTTAAGTTAGGGATATTCAACAACCAAGTCTCTATTAAATATCAAATAGAGATAGATGAGGAACACTTCAAAAAATTATACGAAGCTGACTGGATTAAATTCCCTATCGATAAAAAGCTTGAGATAAGAGATGATTTAATTAAAGCTCTGACTGACAACCTCGGAGGTACAGACAACGGAGGTAAATCCATTAACTCAATTATGTATACGGATAGTAGAGGTCAACAGATTTCTACTATTAGAATTACTGCGATTGATGATAAGCTTAAAGATGGTAGTTACCTACCTGAAGCTGAAGCAGCCAACTCTGAAGTACTATTTGCTTTAGGGACTGATCCTTCTCTTATCGGTGCAGGAATACCAGGGGGAAAAATGGGAAGTGGTTCAGGATCCGATAAGCGTATTGCATTTAACCTTCTCCAGTCATTTATGAAAAGCAATAGAGATGTAACGATTGAGATATTCAATTTCATCTCCACTTACAACAAATGGGAAGAAGGATTGAAGTTTGGATTTGAGAACGTGGTTCTGGAGACATTGGATAAAAACCCTACAGGACAAACTAAAGCTATTTAACTATGATACTAAGTAATCAAGACTTACAAAAATACATTTCTATCAGTCCTAACTTTGATTTTAAGCCTTTCTTAATTCATATTCCTAAAGCTTTACGAACATACGTAAAACGTTATGTAGGGAATTTATATCAAGAACTTGAAAAAGCTGAATCTGAAGTAGAACATACGGATATTAAAACTCAAGCAAAAGAGCTTATCGATACAGCTGTAGCTAACTTTGCATTCTACCTTTACACTCCATACATATCTGTTAGTATGGATAGCTCAGGAATGTATGTCGTAAAAACTGATAAACGAGATCCTATCTCTAATAATCAGTTAAACGATATTAGAAGGGAGTTATTAAGAAGTGGACATGAAGCAATGGATGAACTCCTAGAGCTACTAGAAGTCAATGCTGATGTATTTCCATATTGGCATAACCACTACTCTACTATCTACAGAGATTCCCTTGTATATAGTACTTCAGAGTTCAATAAGTATTTCAATATCATGAATTCAAGACAGACGTTCTTGAGCTTGAAGCCTTCAATTATTAACATAGAAGACAAGGTAGTGAAGACTTCTTTTACTGCAAACTACATCGAGAGTCTGAAAGGTACTGTGACTGGAGTTAACAAGCAGATTAAAGAATATCTG
>JBOFGJ010000876.1:0-1892 GCA_051649065.1 Flavobacterium sp.
AAAAAATGTAACTTACGGTTGCTATGTTGCAGATTAATAGATTGTTATTTGATAGTGGTACTCTGTATTTAAGGGATGTCTGATAAATGTGTTATAACAGAGAATAAAGTATAATCTATTGAAAATAAAATCACAATTATGAGTAGTGATATGCAAAATATAGACGAGAGCTTGTTTGAGTAAATTAGGCAGATTGACGAGGCATGTAATGAATATTGGAGTGCACGCGATTTAGCAAAAATATTAGAGTATTCTGAGTATCGACATTTTCTTCCTGTAGTAGGAAGGGTTAAATAATAGAAAGCCCATTTGGTATAAAGTTGGCTTTATTTTTATAGTAAGCTACGAAGTCAAGAGTATTAGGTATTTACAGCTTTCTATCATCCTAATTATGACAGTTGTGTATAGTTAGTGTGAACTAGAAATACAAGATTAGGGGATGCTATAAATTATAGCAATATGCTGGTTTTACTATTGATATAGGTGTTTGTTTTTGCTTTTTGTGCTTAATTTGAGTAAATTGCAGGTAAGAATACTTAAATTTGTAGCGTATTACAATGGTTGGCTTTAATACATTATGGGTTTACCGAATGGTACATATTGATAATATAAGTCATATTAGTGAATATGGGTTGACACATGTAGACTCTATTAATCGTAATGTAGACTACGTTTCTATTGGTAATAGTAGTATAATCTCTGTTCGGCATAATAGAGAACTAGAGAATGGAAGGTGTATAGGGAGTTACTTGCCATTCTATTTTGGTTATTGTACACCTATGTTATATGTGATACAGAACGGATATACTGGAGTGACAAAAGTAGAAGCAACCTCTATTATCTATTGTGTGACTTCTGTGAAGGCTATCTTAGATTCTGGACTGGATTTTCTCTTCACAGATGGTCAAGGAAATAGTCAGTTAACTACTTTTTATATGAAGGAGAGAATTGATGAGATAGCAGAACTTATCGATTTTAACGCTGTGAGTGCAAAGTATTGGACTGATGAGAATGATGTTGATAAAAAGAGAAGGAAGGAAGCAGAGTTGTTATTAGATGGAGACTTGACATCAGAGTTTGTGTTAGGTAACGTCTGTTGCAATGAAGAAACAAAAAGAAGGTTAGTAGCAATGGGAATTGCAGAAGAGAAAATTGTAATAAGAGCAGGTTATTATTTTAGGCTATGATAAAGTATAGAGAGGGTAATTTATTGGATAGTGAAGCGCAGGCTTTAGTTAATACAGTGAATCTCGATGGAGTGATGGGGAAGGGGATTGCTTTACAATTTAAGAAACAATTTCCAGAGAACTTTAAGGCTTATAAAAAGGCATGTGACACTAACGGAATAGCAATAGGAAAGCTATTTATTTTTGAAGAAGAGACGCTGTTAACAGGCAAAAAGACTATAGTGAACTTCCCAACGAAAACTACATGGAGAAAGTCTTCAGAGTATAGTTATGTAGAGGAAGGATTAAAAGAGTTGGTAAATTTCATTCAAGATTATAATATTCAGTCTATTGCAATACCTGCCCTAGGTGCTGGTAATGGTGGATTAGAATGGAATGAGGTGAAGAAGAAAATAGAGTGCCATTTAGGGGGGGTAGCGTGTGACGTTATAGTGTACTTGCCTAATGTAGTCATTAAAGAGGATGTTGCTAAAGAGAAAGTGAGTTTAACTCCTGCAAGAGCTATGTTATTAGCAGTCTTGTATGATTTGGTAAAACAAGGAGAGTTTATATCAGAGTTCTCAGCAGAGAAGATTGCTTATTTTTTACAGCGATTTGGTGCTGATTCGGAATTTAAATTAGAGTTTAAGCGATATCATTATGGTCCCTATTCAGGGAAGGTAAAGCACGTACTTTATTATCTAAATGGGAGTTATATTACAGGGT
>JBOFGJ010000877.1:0-5339 GCA_051649065.1 Flavobacterium sp.
AGAAATAATTAGTTTCCATAAATATGACTAGAGAAGACAAGGCGGATATATTCGTTCTTGTCTTTTTTTATGGAGTGAAGTAATGGGGGCAGAAGTGTACAACTATGGTTATACAAGTAAGTGTAATTATCCCAGATTAAACTAAAGACATATAAACGAAAAGTAATTATACAAAATAGCTCTGAATTTATGAAAGGGCTGAGTTTAAAATAGTCCTGTGGACTGTTTTAAAACGAAGAGCTAGCAGTAGTAAGGCAAGTAGTATGGCTTTTGAATAAATGAAAGAGATATGAAGTAGAAATACTTTGCAGTATTTGGCTAATGCTTAATCTAGGTTTAAGAGTGAAGATTAACTTAAAACTTGAGGGCTGATAATTAGTGATAGCTATTTTATTGATGATTAATAATATGATACAATTTATTTTAGTTCAAAAAAAGTTTTAAAAGATGAGGATTGTTAAATAAAGTATTTATATTTGTCGCAAATCAATGAACAAAATGTTTATATCTATCATAAAGAAGGGGAAGAAACAGTACTTACGTCCAACATCGTGAGCGGTCTTCCTATGGATATCAACTAAAATATACTAAAGGGGCTTGTCATCACGACAAGCCCCTTTTTTATGGTCTAGTCTGAAAGAATAGTACAGTTTTTTATGGTCTAGTCTGAAAGAATAGTACAGTTTTTGATTTGAGAAGAGAAAATATATGTAATAACAAATTAATTTTATATGAAAGTTTTAAAATTTGGTGGTACTTCAGTAGGAAGTCCAGAAAGGATGCAACAGTTGTTGCCGATTATTAATTCACAGCAGAGTGATCGTCATTTAGTAGTGTTATCTGCAGTATCAGGTACTACTAATGCTTTAGTAGGAATAGCTGATGCTTATACTAATGGCAAAAAGGAGGAGGCAAAAACACTAATCGATAACCTATATGCTACTTATAAAACTTTCATAAAGCAATTATTTAAAACAGAGGATGGACTGCGGATGGCGACAGACGTAATAGATCATCACTTTAATTTGTTAACGTCATTTAGCAACGATTTATTTACTTCAGTAGAGGAGCGCATTACCTTAGCACAAGGTGAATTATTATCTACTACACTATTTCACTTTTATCTAAATGAGATAGGTGTGAGTTCTGTACTTCTGCCTGCACTTGATTTTATGCGCATAGACGAAGAGCAAGAGCCTAACTTAGAGTATATCCGTACACAGGCTACTGCATTATTAGAGCAGCACGCTGATGAGGCATTATTTATTACTCAAGGATATATCTGTCGCAACGCTTTCGGTGAGATAGATAATCTAAGACGTGGTGGATCTGATTATACAGCCTCGCTTATAGGTGCTGTACTTCAGGTAGAGGAGATTCAGATATGGACAGATATAGACGGCTTCCATAATAATGACCCTCGTTATGTACCGAATACTAAGCCTATCGCTAATCTGAGTTTTGATGAGGCAGCTGAGTTAGCATACTTCGGCGCGAAGATATTACACCCACAGAGCGTATTTCCAGCTAAGCGTTTTAATGTACCCGTACGTCTACTAGATACCATGGAACTTAGTGCTCCAGGTACTCTAATCTCGGATCATACACAGAGTAATGATCAGATCGTAGCGATAGCTGCTAAAGATGGTATTACAGCTATACGTATTCACTCTTCTCGTATGTTATTAGCTTATGGATTCTTAAGACGAGTATTTGAGATATTTGAACGATATAAAACACCTATAGATATGATTACTACTTCAGAAGTAGCAGTATCGTTGACAATAGATAATACACAGTATTTAAAAGAGATTATAGAAGAACTAAATTACTTTGGTAACGTTGAGGTAGACACAGATCAAGCTATTTTATGTATTGTTGGAGATTTTAGAAACAATAAATTAGGACATGCAACAATCGTATCAGAGGCAGTAAAGCATCTGCCAGTACGTATGATATCATATGGTGGAAGTGAGCATAATATTTCAATATTAGTTCCTGCTAATCACAAATTAGAAGCGATGAGATCACTACACAATAGATTGTTTTAACTAAGGATGTAATCATGATGACACAAGATATAATTAAAGAATTAGAGGGATTAGAGACTCCTCTTTATTACTATGACTTACCTTTACTAAGAGAAACCTTATCTGTAGCTAAGAGCGCAGCTGACCGATTTGGGTATCATATACACTACGCTATTAAAGCAAATAATAATCCGCGTATCCTAAGAGAGGTGAGTGCTCATGGGTATGGTGCTGACTGTGTGAGTGGATTAGAGATAGAGCGTTCGATAGCTAATGGCTTTGCGGCATCTGATATTGTGTTCGCAGGAGTAGGGAAGACAGATAGAGAGATACTAATCGGATTAGAAAATCAGATTATGTCTTTTAATGTTGAGTCAGTACAGGAGTTAGAAGTGATAGGGGAGTTGGCTGCTAAACATCAGTTAAAAGGACGTATTGCATTGCGTATTAATCCTAATGTAGATGCTAAGACACATCACTATATTACTACAGGACTTGATGAGAATAAGTTCGGTATTATGAAGCATGAGTTGATGACTTGTATAGAGATTATCAATGCGAATGAATACTTAGAATTGATAGGGCTTCACTTTCACGTAGGTTCTCAGATTACGGATCTTAATGTATTTAAGAGTTTATGTTTAAAGGTGAACGAATGGAATACTTGGTTTTATGAGCGAGGATATGATGTACCTGTGTTAAACCTAGGTGGTGGTTTAGGAATAAACTATATGGAGCCTGATGAAGAAGCAATTGTTAACTTCTCTAATTTCTTTTATTTGTTTCACGAATTCTTAGAAGTTAGAGCGCATCAGCAGATACACTTTGAGTTAGGACGTTCTATTATTGCTAATAGTGGTACATTAGTTAGCCGAGTATTGTATATCAAAGAGGGAATCAAGAAGAACTTCGCTATCCTAGATGCAGGTATGACAGAACTTCTTAGACCTGCGTTATATCAAGCATATCACAAAGTAGAATTATTATCTGATAAACATACTGAAGACACTACAGTTAAAGAAGAGGTAAGGTATGATGTAGTAGGGCCTATTTGTGAGAGTAGTGACTGCTTTGGTAAAGATATTATATTACCTAAGTTAAAGAGAGGTGATCTTATCGCTGTCCGATCAGCAGGTGCTTACGGAGAAGTAATGTCGTCTCGTTATAACTTAAGACAAGAGTTGCAATATTTTTTCAAAGAATAACACACGAAATAGTTTCATATTAAGAATAGTTTGTTAAATTTGATTTCGAACAAAAGAAATTATAAATTTTAAAAATACTAGTAATGACATTAGGAGACATCGATGTAGCAGGAGAATTAATTGATTTGAACTTTCAATTATTAAGAACACAAATTTTATTAGAAGAAGTTTTAAAGCACAATGCTGAAACAATGAAATTGCCTTCGCCAGAAGCAATGAATGAAATTAATGAGTTCGCTTTAAAATCTATTCAAAAGAAATTTCCAAATATGAACATTGGAAGAAAAGAAGATGAGCCTCAAGCTGAACAAGCAGAAGCATAATACAAAGAAAAGCCAAGCAATCGCTTGGCTTTTTTATTTAAAACCCAGATTAAGCGATAGAAATACTTTGCAGTATTTGGCGAATGCGGATTCTGGGATTATATGTCTATCGTATAATCTGGATTAATGGCAGTAGTCTGCCCCCCAGTCTTGATGTCCTCTGTTTTTCCAACATTGGTAACTCTCTTTTATATCTGTAACTCTAAAAGAGTCCTTCTTTTTTTCTACAGTCATGATCACTTTTAGTGCTTTAAGGGAATCATCATTAATACCATCTTCTAATAAAGTCAATGTACATTTATTAGGATCAGTAGTACTAGCAGTAGTGATGATATAAGTATAGTTTCCTTCTGCGTCTACATCTTCAGGGGCATACTCTTGCATAACCATTTCTATAGAGTTTAATTTGTGCTCTATGATAGATTTGTTTAGTGCATTGATCTCTTCTTGATTAATTATTTTGAATTCCCTATCCTCTGCAGTCATTGACGTTAATAAGTTAGGTGCATCTATAGGTGTATTACCTAAAGTAGCAGTGTTATTTCCACACCCCATTGATATGAAAGCAAAAATAAAACCTACTACAACGACTATCTTTTTCATACTCATTTGATTTTAGCTTTAGACTATAGGACAAAAGTAATCAATAAGTACTTAAAGTTAGGTTATAGTAGGTCGGTTATATTGATAAATAATCGTTAATTATTTATAGATAATGATTTTAAATAGTGTGTATTTTTAGCTTTTTTTTGATTAAATTCCTATTTCAAACTGTAAACGGAAGTACCAGTTGTCCTTACTAGGCCCTTGATAAAAGCTTTGTTTATCATACGTTATCTCAGCTTGTAATTTAAAGGTATGTTCCCATAAATACTTGTTTGCACCTAAAGAGAATTGTGTCGTGTTTGGTAATTTAAAGTCAGTGTGTTTGTATAATTGGTCTTTCATTTTTTGTGTTGATACACGACCAATAACTTCATAGTTGCTCGGGAATAAGTAACTTAATTGGTAATCCATTCCTTGACCAGCGAATACATAGTTATATCCACCAGCAGTATTTTCTAAATCTTTTAAAGATAAAGCATCATCTAGTGTTCTATTCATATATGAAATCATCCCTGCCCATCCATTGTATTTCACGATACCATCTAACATCAGCGAGTTAAACGATTTAGGATCTACTAGGCGTGTACCTGTTTGTCCTTGAGAGTTTTGGGCATTGTTATTATGATGGAAGGTACCTGATAACATTAGTTTAGGTGTTTGCTCTCTCGCTAAATCTCCTTCAAAGAATGCCCCGTTCTTAGAAAAACTACCTAAAGGAAATAGTTCTACTCTACCTGTTAAAGCATAACTATCACTTTCACTTCCTGAGAAGTTACGTCCTCTACCTGTAGAGACAGCTGTCTTTATATTATAACCAAACTTTTCTTTCTTTTCGTGTAAGTAATAAGCTTGAATACCAAAGTCACGGTCTATATTAAATTTAGCGTTGTTAATAGAACGATCTGTTAGCTGAAGAGCCCCAGATGAGTTGATACGTTGTCTGTTACCAGGTAGTTTGGTTTGCCCGAAGATAAAGTTCCAGTTTTCGTTAGGACGATAAGTCAATGCAGCATCGCGAATAATGTTAACAGGCTCGCCATCTTTAGTTGTTCCCATATCTTTAGGAGCAAATGATAGTTGGATAACATATAGGAACTTTGGGTTCCCCACAAAACCATCTAAGCGTAGACGAAGTCTTCGGATTTCTCCTTCATAAGTACTCTTTTCTCCTTCAT
>JBOFGJ010000878.1:0-1183 GCA_051649065.1 Flavobacterium sp.
AGATCCTAAAGTCATTCTCACAGTATTATCTTCTCTATTAAAGCGTTCCACTTTATCATATTTTGCTTTAGCTATTTCAGTTCCAGACTTATTCACTATTCCCCATTTATCACTTATTAAATAAGAAGCATATCCATTAAATAAGTTATCAGCATCATCTACACTTCCTGGTTTAAATAACTCGGCACCAGTCGCATAATTAACTACTGTAATATTACCTTGATATCTTACCTTCGCTAGACCATCAGCAACCAAATTATAATCAGGCATTTCATATCTAGCATCTACTTTTATCAACCCTAAACTATTAGCAAAACCATACAAACCACCTTTTACTAATGTTGTATGATCATCATCTTTATGTCGAATAATACGGTCATAAGTAGCTCCAATTACTTTTACACCTTGTTTATTCATCAAACCAAATAAACCATTATCAGAAAAGGCTGATACCTCTGTACCTGAGAAATTAAACATCTCTTTATACTTAGCATCTTCAAAATAACTTAGATTATCTGTAGCAAATCCATGTAATGCGCTTTTCTCCTCTCCGTTTCTTAATAAGATAACTCCATTAGTGTAATCAGGTATAATATGATTATAACTAGACTCAAGCTTTTTGCCATTTTGAGTATAAATATTAAACCAAGTAGTATCTACCTTTAAGATTCTATTCATCTTACTATCTGGGACAGAAATATTCTTATAATCAGTAGCTAATACTTCTTTCCATTCTCTATTTATTAACCCGTAAGATAAAGTAGGTGTCATCACAATAGCTTTATTATCTTTTTCAAACTGTGCTATATCTGAGTATTTATCAGCTTCTATTAAAATACGAGCTGTCACATCTGCTAATCCAACATACATTCCTCTACCTAATTTGTAATGCCCTCCTTCTTCGATACTCAGTAGCGCTATGGTCAAATAAGGTTCTGCAAATTTCTCCTTAAAATTTTTGTCTAATAAATTATACATCCCTCCTGGATGTTGCACAATTACAAAGTTATTTCTATCGTAATTTTCTATTTTACGGTAGATAGGCTCTAACACCTCATGACTAGTTAAATCAAATAACCCCTCTAACTTACCGAACCCTTCTATATTGTCATAGATACGAACAGTCCCTTGATCTTCTGTAATATTAATATCTACATACTTTACAGGAAGTACTACTTTCCAA
>JBOFGJ010000879.1:0-2897 GCA_051649065.1 Flavobacterium sp.
TCCATAAGTAAGGTTCGTTTAGCAACCCTATCTCTGTACGCAACCCTGTATAAACAAAGAATAGTGGTAAGAATAAAATCACTGCGACATCCTCTACTTTCTCTATAAAGATATTTCTGATTTTCATATTATCAGGCATTACTGCTCCCATCATAAACGCTCCAAATAAAGCGTGAATTCCGATAACTTCAGTACAATATGCTGATATAATAAGTGTCAATAAGAATATCGCCACTGTCCCTTTAGATAATAAATTACTTGAAGACTGATATTTAGCGATACGCGCTAAGAAAGGCTTCACTAACTTTAGCATAATGATTACATAGGTAATCGCTAAAACCATAATATATAAAGAACTCGTAAAACTACCTGCCTGAACAATAGCTATAACAGCTGCTAACAGACACCAAGCTGTGATATCATCAGCTGCTGCACATGTAATAACAATAGTTCCGAGTCGGGTCTTCTGTAATCCTCGCTCTTGCACAATGCGGGCGAGAACAGGAAAGGCGGTAATACTCATCGAAATACCTAAGAACAATCCAAAAGAAAGAAACTCTACACCGTGAGGCGCAAACGAAGTAAAGATATAATACGCTAAGGTCATCCCTAAAGCGAAAGGTATAATAATACTGGCATGGCTAATAAGTACAGCATCATACGCTTTATTCTTCAGCACCTTTAAGTCAAGTTCCATACCGATGACGAACATAAATAGAATTAACCCTATCTGACTTAAAAATCCTAAGTTTCCTAAAGACTGAGGAGGAAATAATGCTGCTGAAAACTCTGGAAAATAAGTTCCCACTAATGATGGTCCTAGTGCGATACCGGCTATAATCTCACCGATTACAGAAGGCTGTCCTATCTTCTTACATATCCATCCGAATACTCGTGCTACAAGTACGATAGTCACTATCTGTGCTAGTAATAACGCTAGCGGTAAATTTAAATTATCTTGTATTGTACCTAAAAAATTCTCGAATACTGATTTATCCGATACTATTTTAACTACATCTGATTCTAAGCGTACTCCTTTAGAAACTACCCAATACATTAAGGCAGAACACCCTCCTATAATAATGAAATAAAGGAAAGAATTTTTAAACTTTGACATACTATTACTTTTTTATCCGATACAAACATCTCTATTATATGTATGATAAAAAGTAAATATGAATCCAAAGTCACTGAAGTTGTAATGAAATGATATTATTGTGTAACGAATATTATATCTTCTCTAAAAAATCAGTCTTGTAGGTCATCCCAAGTGTTAATTCTAGTGGCTTCCCCTCTACTGTCTTCAGTGTAGTAGTAATCTCATCATGGCTAAAAAAACGCACTATACGCAGCGCTATTAGCTCACCTTTATTAATACGGCAGAACTTGCTATTAGGCAGAACAGAGACGAGCTTATCTAGAGACATATTCTTAGCTAGCACTACTTGGTTATTCTCTAGGTACACATCTTTATCTCTACTATCGATCTCATTGGTTTTGATATACAGAATATCAGAGAAGTGTAACAACGCCTTTCCTTTATTCGAATTAATCGTAATAAAGCTAACGTCATCCACAGGTTTAAACTGTCGCATCGCTTTAAGAATAGCCTTGTGAAGGCGCTCTTTCTTAATTGGCTTAGCGATATAATCGATCGCCTCTATCTCAAAAGCTTCTAATGCATACTCTTTATATGCCGTTACAAAGATTACTCCTTTATTTACTAATAACTGAGCGACACTTAATCCATCCATTCCTGGCATATTAATATCCAAAATAGCTACGTCAAACTCTAATAAAGGAAGCTCTTCTAAAAAGAGAGTAGGATTATCATATATCTTTACGATTTCAACCTCTTCTATTTGCTCACAAAGCATCTTCAAATACTTCAGTCCAAGCATTTCATCATCAAGTAGTACGCATTTTAGTTTTGAAATCATGTAAATTAATTTTTAAGTGCATTGAATAAATATGATCGTCTTCGCTTTTTTCTAATTTATAAATATTCCCGTAGATAAGCTCTAATCGCTTGTTTAAAGCTGTTAACCCATATCCACCCTTATCTTTAGTCAATGTCTTCATTCTAGATTTCTTATTAGATACAAGCAAATCAAACTGGTTATTCTTTAGTTTAAACAAGATAGAAATAAATGCATCTGAGCTCGCTAAATCTGCATGCTTAAAGGCATTCTCGATCAACTCGACACAGATAAGTGGAGCGATAAGATCTTCTGTATAGTAAGGCTCTGTCTCTCCAATACTAGAGCGAATATCTAACCTAAAAAGAGGGTTAAGTTTAATCTTATTGATATCTATTAATCGCAAAGCGAACTCGTGTTCTTCTTTTAAAGACACCATCTTTCTCTGGCTATCATAAAGGATATAATCTAATACTCCTGCCATCTTATCTAAGGCATAGTACGTCTGATAGGCGTGAGACTGTATAGAATTTAATATATTCTTAAACAAGTGCGGATCTAGTCTAGACTCTAAATTCTCTAACTGTAGATAACGAATTTTAGAATCGAATAACTGTCTTTCGGTTTCTAATTCATTTCGTCGGATGCTTATGGCACGCATTGAATAAATCAACCAACCTATTACAACTAATAAGGTGATTACTATAATAACTAAGAAGGTTTCCATTATCTTAAATGTTTAAGCAAAACTAAAGAATTAAATTGATACATATAAACACTAAATATTACCAGACATAACGAGACTAAAAGCACTCATACAGATAAATAAACATAAATTTAAATGTATCTCCGTTTTTAGTCATAAGCAGTAATATTGGCAATAATAAGTCTATCAAAGAGCTTATCACCAAAGTACCTTCTATTAAGTTTATAAACGAATTCATCTAAGTACGCTTGAAGGTATTTTCGTTTAATTTT
>JBOFGJ010000880.1:0-1468 GCA_051649065.1 Flavobacterium sp.
CTCGATATTTTATACAGTTGTTTTTTAATACATTCTAAGTCCTATTTATGGCCTCAAAACTGTACTGCAAATATTGTATTAATATGAGTGAAAAATGTCTTATATAATTGGGGTTTACTAAACTCTAATTAATTGAAACAATAATAAAATGAAACTAGATTACTGAAATATACGCACTTACAAAAACTAGTTTTGACTAATACTTTCGTAATATGCCTTTAGGTAATCGGATGGGGCTGACCCAGTAAAATCTTTAAAATTGCGGAAAAAAGAAGCCCTAGATTTGAATGGACTAAGCGCTAAAAGATCATTTACACTTAACTTGACTTCTTTGTGATTGTGAATATACGAAATTATATATTCAATACGAAGCTGATTGATAAATTTATTGAAATTAGAATGGTGAATACTCGAAAAGTACTGTCCCAAATGATGCTTTGATATCTTGGTAATATCAGATAGATCCTCTAATGAAAAGTCGGGATGTAGATAAAGCTTCTGTACGATAAGCGTTTTATTAATTCTATTCTTATAATCCGTTAATAATTCACTAGCGATTTTTGACTTAAAATATTTAACCTTCTCATTATCTTCTATTTCTATAGTATCCGGCTTTACTCCTATCTTTTCTTCAGCAACCACAGACACATAATTAACAGATAATGAGTTACCTACAAAATTAAAATCATTACTTTCTTTGCCTTCTAAGCATTTAGACTCACTAAACACCTGATCTAAAGATCTGTATATTATCATCAAATATACCATTAAGCCAGTAACAGCTATAGCCAAAAGCATACGATACAAACTAAAATAAGAAAATTCCAAAATGAAAAATGAAACCAAAACCACTCCTATAAACAGTAGAAGTGTATTAATAGCCATAAAGTGAAGTCGCAAAGAATCCTTAAGAGAGGTTCTGCTTACTAATAATGAAAAAGTTTTGACCGAATAATAAACAGTCAAAACACCCTCGAATGCAAATAGTGTATAAAAAAACGCATAGATGAACTGATCACTAAGCTTATCTGACACTAAAGCTAAGAAAATATAACCTGAAGTAAAAAAGCTAGGTATCAAAAACTGTTTATTATAAAGAACAGCTTTACTTTTTACTAATGATGAAGTAGTAATACTCTCAATAAACAAGAAAAAATACAGTCCGTAAAATAAAAAAAACGGAGAACTGTTACTCAACAGCAAATTATCTTTGAATACTGTGATTCCTAAAAGTACAGTTAACGCATGACAACCTATAACAAATATAAACTGTCTAAAAACGCTAGGTGCTTTTTTATTAGGATATGGCTTATAGGTTTGCCAAATTAAACAAACACTAATAATCATAATAAATAACAGAATACCAGTAACTATATACTTCGCCATAACTTCTACTTTTCTACAAGCAAATCTCTATAATTTGCCTTGTATTTTAGTCTCAAAAAGTTGGAATTTACTAAATACCAAT
>JBOFGJ010000881.1:0-1829 GCA_051649065.1 Flavobacterium sp.
TATAAATGATGATTTATTTAAGAAACTTAAATTACAACCAATATACTTTGACTTTGACAAGTCGTTTATCCGTCGAGATGCTTCGATTGAACTAATCAAAGTTGTTGAGGTAATGAAGGAATATCCTACAATGAAGATAGATGTACGTTCACATACAGATAGTAGAGGTAATGATATGTATAACTTAGCATTATCTGATAGACGTGTGAAAGCAACTATCCAATGGATGATTTCTCAAGGAATAGACCCTAGTAGATTAACTGGTAGAGGATATGGAGAAACACAATTACAAAACAATTGTTCAAATGGAGTGCCGTGTAGTGAAGCTGCACACCAAATGAATAGAAGAAGTGAATTTATTGTGACAGAGTTATAACAAAAAAGCGGCTATTGCCGCTTTTTTAGTTAACAGTTGTTGCCTACGGCATCATGTAAACTACGTTACGCAATAGTCTCTTGACTTTGCGTTCATCATAATCAATATCCACAAACCTTGTCCTTCTGACGATAGGAAGAATCGCACTCGAAACTCCACATTGTATATTGTATGAATTAGGATTTAAAGATTAAGGGATTGATAAGATGATTGTGTTATATATTACCTTCAGGCAGCAACACAAATAGGGCGTCAAAGTAGAGATGGATTATTATCCAGGTAACATAAACAATATTAGATCTATTAGCATAAAATAGTAGGGGGCGAATTACTATTCGCTCCCTACAACATATACTATATTCTGTGTGGGAATATTTTGGAAAGAAGAATAAGGTATTTCTCAAAAGAGTTGTCATCCCTCATTCTTCATTGAAAATTATAAAAGGTTTTTTCTCAGTTCTTCAGCTGATTTAGGAGATAATGCTCCTAGAGGAATATCATAAGCTGTGATAGCGCCGATTTGTCCTTGTTGAGCTAGTTTATACACTGCACGAGAGAAAGCAACTAATACACTAGATGTAAACTCAGGGTTACTCTCTAAAGTAAGTCCAAACTCTATATTCTGTTTTGTATCTGTGCCCGTTATACCAGATCTAAATACTTTACCACCATGAGGCATAGCAGAGTGATTTGCTTTTAATTCCTCTTCAGAGATAAAGTGAACAGTAGTGTTGTATTCTGCGAAGTAGTTAGGCATTGTTTTGATCGCATGCTCTATCGTTGCTGTGTTAGCACCATCTTCAGCTACTACATAACAAATGCGTTCGTGTTTCTCAGCTGTAGTTAATACAGGGTTTTCACCTTGGCGTACTCTTTCTAATGCACTTTCAATAGGAATAGTGTATTGTACACCACCTTTTACACCAGAGATACGTCTAATCGCGTCAGAGTGTCCTTGACTAAGTCCTTTTCCCCAGAACGTATAAGTCTCTCCTTGAGGTAAGATACTTTCTCCTAACAATCTCAACATAGAGAATAGTCCTGGATCCCAACCTGTAGAGATTAAGCTTAGTTTATGATGGTCTTTAGCAGCTTTATTTACAGTCTCAAAGAATTCAGGAATTTTAGCATGTGTATCAAAGCTATCTACCGTATTAAACCATTGAGCGATATAAGGTACTTGTTCAGGTAAGTCTGTAGAAGACCCACCGCATATAATCATTACATCGATGATGTCTTTATAATCTGTGATTTGATCTATATGAACAGTCTTTGCTGAGGTATTAATATCTTGAGGATTTCGTCTCGTAAAGATAGCCACAAGCTCCATGTCAGCATTCTGACGGATAGCTAATTCTACCCCTTTACCTAAGTTTCCGTAACCTACGATACCTATTTTGATAGGATTGTGATTAGAAGTAATCATATTGTATTATTGTTTTAAAAAGTGTGT
>JBOFGJ010000882.1:0-1447 GCA_051649065.1 Flavobacterium sp.
GTTGTTAAAAAGTGGATTTGATTATTAATAAAAATAAAAATACGTAAAACGTTAAGCGTAGAACGTAAACCGTAAAAAAATAAAACCCCTTTCCAAAAACAAAGTTGGTGCGATGTATTGGAAAAGGAGTGGCTTTTAAAACTAATGTTGAACTTAAAAACTATGTAAAACGTAGAACGTAATACGTATCACGTAAAACATAAATAAAACCACCTTTATTATGCTAGAAAAAGAATTTGAATTATTAAAAAAAGGTAATTCTACTGCCTTCGAACGTATTTATGTCAGGTACAATAAACGAATCTTTTGGTTTGGTAAACAAATAATTGAGGATGAGTTTGTAGTAGAATGTTTGGTACAAGATGCTTTTCTTAGATTATGGGAATATCGTGAGAAGATTGAGTCCCTTGATCATATCTTTTTCTTTTTGAGGCTTGTAATGAAGTACAGTTGCTATTTACATTATCGTAAACCGAAGAATAAGTTTTTTAGAAATGTGAATTCATTAGAGAACTATGAGAATTATCAAAGTTATTTGGCTGGATATGATCCCGCAGATAGTATTGAAAACCTAATTGACCATGATAGACAACAGCACTATTTTGATGAAATTATAAAAGTATTACCCCTATTAAGTACTGAAAGAAAACATTTGATTGAACTATGCTTGAAATATGAATTCAGATACAAAGCGATTGCCAAAGTAATGGGAAGAGGAATAACTGAAACAAGTAACGAAATTAAGCGTGCTATTGATGATCTTAAGAAGATTTTAAGTCTCCAAGAAAAATTGGTAAATAAAAGCAAAACTGTTTATCCTGTAGAAAAGCTAGAAAAGATGACAGAAACACAATCGTTGATTTTAAAGCTTCGATGTGAGGAAAAGCAATCGTTTACAATCATTGCTCAGACATTAGAACTTTCTCAGAAAGAAGTACACAATGAGTTTGTAGTCGCTTATAAATTCACTCAACAAAACAAGGCTCAATCCCTAAACTATTGATGATGGAAAAATCTACTTTAATACTCACTCGAAAAATACAGTTAATTGTTGATTTACCTACCCAAGAAGAACGTCAAGAGGTTTTGGAAACACTTTATAAATGGAGAAACAGGTGTTATAGAGCCGCTAATTTGATTGTTTCACATTTGTATATACAAGGGATGGTGAAAGAGTTTTTGTATCTTTCAGAAGGGGTTATATACAAGTTGGTTGATGAAAAGAAAGATGAAGCAGGAATCTTACAGCGTTCGCGAATAAATACCACTTATCGTGTGATATCAGATCGTTTTAAAGATGAAATTCCGATGAATATATTATCGTGTTTAAATAGTAGACTCCACAGTACGTTTAACAAAGATTACCAAGAATATTGGAGAGGAGAAGCTTCTTTAAAAAACTTCAAACGGGATATGGCATTTCCTTTTGGATTGGAAGGTATTAGCA
>JBOFGJ010000883.1:0-3685 GCA_051649065.1 Flavobacterium sp.
TATTGATATAGAGGTTAAAGAGAATTATTTGACAAAGATACATTCTTGTCACTTGCTTTGCGTTAATGGAGATAAGTATATTTACAACTTCTAAATATTCGCACTATGGCTCAACCAGTAGGACTTCTATCTAAAATAAAAATAGCAGATACTAATTATAAAGCATTCTTTAAGACTAAAGCTATCACAGTGATTAGTGAAGAAATGTATGACTGTGTTCACTATAATTATCAAGACCATTATTTTTATCAATACAACAAAAAGAAAGAAGAATTACTGTGTTTAGCATTCTATAACCACGGTAATAGAGAAACGCTAACAGATAACTTTTATCAAAGTATAAAAGAGGTAGCCTCATTAGCCATAGACCACAGTTTTATTGCTTTGACCTTAGATGCGTTTAATTGGACTGAGGTAGATACTTACGAAGTTTTAGAAGAAAATGTTTGGAATATCAAGCAAATAACGAAAGAAGAATTAGCTACAGTACAGTCTATTGCACTGAGTTGTTCAGAGCAGTTTGACCAACCTTTTGTAGAGAAATTATTCAACTCTAAAATAGTGGATAGCAATGTAGTGAAGAAAGTTAGTACACTACAAGAGAAACACAGATTAGCCAACCTAACCACCTTCGCTAAAGAGGCTACCCCTCTGCGACCTATTCATCTTTTTGGCAATTATTATTACAATGGTAAAGCCGTGTTTAGTTGTAAGTCAGGCGGGCATATATACACAGATATAGACTTAGCCACTTTTAAGCCTACAGTATATGGAGCAGCAGATGCAGAGCACGTATTGTTTCACGATAAGTGCATCAAGACTAATCCTAAGAAATTTAAACGAGTAGCCAAATATGAGACCGTTTTTTACCTTTCAGCAGAAGGAGTATTAGACAATAAGGGAATATTGATAGCTGGTAGTGATGCTACCACATTTAAACTAAAAGAAGATTTCTTAGCAGAAGATAGTGTCAACCTATATTTCTATGGGCACATTATACCTAAGACCTCATTTAATAGTTATCGCATAGAGCAATACCCGTATCAGACCGAAATATTGATTACAGATACAACAGTTTATTATAATTCTCATAAGTTAGATATAGATGGGCAAACCTTTAGTTATAAAGTGCGATTAGAGAAACTATCTTATGGGTTTTCAGGATTTATAGGGGAAGATAAAGAAGGACTATTTGCTTATTTAATAGAGGAAAACAACGGAAGTATTATCCGCTTAAAAGACTTATCACAAGACGAATTAACGCAATCTATTCATGAGAAATATGGTGATAAGTATAGGAGAATGGATGAGGAGGAACGCATCTATTTACAGAAATCCAGTGCAGCCTATCAAGAAGAGTTTATTAAGAAACAACATACTCCATGGGTATTCTACCAAATACAGGAGATTAGAGATTACGCCAAGATTGTTTGGCAAAAATATCAAGAGAGTAAGGATATAAAGGAGCTTAAACCGTTTTGGAGTTTGTATGAAACTACAGAATCTTACTTTTGGATAGAGGCAGAGGTATATAACTATGTAACTCTATTTTATTGTGCGGAGCAGAAGAAAACAGAAGCCTTAGAAGCCATCCGAAAGGCTATTATTTATGGGGTATTTGATATAGATGAATTCTTTAATCATCCAGGATTAGCTCTGATTAATAAAGAAGAATACTTCTTAGAACTCAGAGAGTATGCACAACAGCACAAACCAGTTGGTTATAAAATACCAATGCAGATAGAGACTTTAGAGAAAATATTAGCGTTGCCACAAGAGATGTACACTACTGGAACATTACTGTGGAAGTATCACTTATATGACAATACAGAAATAAATGAGGCAATAAGACAAGATCCAGAGTTAACCGACTATTGGACACGTTATATAGAGTTGAACCAACAGTTATTTGATCGTTTTTTTAAGCGTAAGAATATTATTGATATGGACTTTAGTCCATATGAAGACTATAGTTTTATGCCAATAGAAGCACCGATACAGATGCTTAATTATTATATGCAAATGGGAGATGTGATGTCAAGTAGCATAGTTTATTCTATTGATCAATTAGTAGCTTCTATGAATAAGATTAGACAGAGAATTAATATCTTAGAAGGAGAACAACATGCATACTATAAGGAGTTATACAACAACAATGTAGTCGTACAAATCACAGAACAGTATTTATAAATAAGAATGACCTATATCCTTAGTAGTGATATAGGTCATTTTTGTTTTTTAAAGAAGCTCGTACTTACCAGCGTTGCTAAGTATTTGTTGTACATCTTCTCTAGAGACGTTAGGAGTCTTAACCTCTATGCTATGCGTGTCTAAAGTTACTGTAGCCTCTATAGCAGGGTGTTTCTTTAGTTCTTCTTCTATTTTACCTACACAGCTTGTGCATCCCATTCCTTTTATTTGATATACTGTTGCCATTGTTTTATCATTTATAATTTGTATTACAAATGTAGGCTAGCAACTCTTTTTAGCTGTTATACGATTTTAAGTAGTTGTTATATAATTTGTTATTTCCATTTTTTCACAGAATTAATACTTATAAAAAAGTAGTATTCATTTTTTTGTTTTTCGCGCCATTACAGGTTATTTGATGGCTAAAAATACACAGTCTTACACCAGTTTTTTCTAAAAAAGAGCTTTTTAGACCTCTTTTGATCATATTTTTAAAAATAGTGAACTACTTTTTTTAAATCCAATATTTTGTAAAACTTTGATTTTTAATCAGTTAACTGTTTTTGTTGTTTTTTTATAAAATTAGAAGGCCTTATAAAGCCACTAAACATAGGCACTCATGCTTGATTGTTGGACAATTCATGGACAATAACTCGAGTTTAGTTGAGTAGAGAGGCTGTTTGTTAAACAATTGACCTTGTATTGATGTATCATTGTCTTTGTATCTAATATCAGATTGCAATTAGAAATCCCTTAAGAAGATATCAAGGGTAGTTTTAGTATTTGGTAGGATAATAAAGAGAGAATTTTACACTTAAGAGAATAGTAGGTAGAGGGATAGATTATTACAAAAAAAAATGAGATACAGTACTGACTAGTCAGATTGTATCTCATAATCTATATCTTCTATGAAGTTATAATAACGTACGGAGTACGGTATATTAATAAAACGTATTACTATAGTAATGCGACTTTAGTAGGGTAATATAATTCAGTATTACTGTATTTTACTAAAAGCGTCTTCACACTGAAGTACCATAGTGTCTATAATAGGAAGGTTGGTATCAAGTGAGTTAAACACTAAAGGCAATTCTGTACAACCTAAGATAACACCATCTACACTGTTGTAGTCTTCCATTAATTGGATGAAGAATGTCTTCATTTCATCTGTTATACTTCCTGTAGCTAATGTAGATTGAAAAGCACCTATTTTGGCTATTTCTTCTTGATTAGGAATAATCACTTCTATACCAGCCTGCTGTAGTGGAGATTTGAAATAATCATCTTCCATCGTAAATGGAGTTCCTAATAGAAGTACTTTCTTCATATTGTTTTTTAGAATATGAGTTTTAGTCAATTCTATACTATGCGACATAGGGATATTAGTTAGAAACTCGTGTTTGATTTGATCATAAGCCTTGTGCAGTGTATTGTTAGCGATAAGAAAGCAGTCAGGCTGTAACATTAATAAGTTCTCTACTTCGTCTTTTAGAAT
>JBOFGJ010000884.1:0-3736 GCA_051649065.1 Flavobacterium sp.
AGAGGCCATCCCCCTTGTTTAGTCATAATTTGTACCGCCTTCATATAGAAGTTATCTAAATGAGGAAGTTCTTCTCTATCCACCTTAATAGAGATAAAATGTTCATTCATAACAGAAGCCACTTCTTCGTTTTCGAAAGATTCTTTCTCCATAACGTGGCACCAGTGACATGTAGAATATCCTATACTTACTATGAGAAGTTTATCTTGACGTTTTGCTAATGCTAGCGTATCTTGATTCCACGCTTTCCAGTGAATAGGATTATGTGAATGTTGGAGCAAATAAGGGCTTGTCTCTAAGTGAAGTGTGTTCATATTGTTGTGTTGAATGTTCATATTATCAGAACCTTAAATGAAGTAACAAGTGTGTGTTGTGAATAAAATAAAGTGACGCTTGTATAGGATCTATTATTGTTTAAACACTGTCTACTGATCTAGGGTATAACAAAAGTAGTCAAATGTAAGCTATCAATAAAACTATAAATTATCATTGATAACGTTAGCTTAACATCAATCTTGATTTTTATAGTCAATTTTGCCCTACACTTAATTTAAATATAATAATAATGGAACAGATTTTTATTGTAATGTTAATAGCTTTAGGGGTATTAGCCATTATCGATTTAACTGTTGGGGTAAGTAATGATGCTGTTAACTTTCTGAATTCTGCCCTAGGATCTAAGGCAGTTACATTTAGAACGATAATGATAGTCGCTTCGCTAGGTATTTTAGTAGGAGCACTATTTTCTGGAGGAATGATGGAAATAGCCAGAAGTGGTATTTTCGTCCCTAGTATGTTCTCCTTTAATGATGTTATGGTCATCTTCCTCGCGGTTATGATCACAGATGTATTGCTACTAGACGTATTTAACTCTTTAGGGTTACCAACATCAACTACGGTATCTATCGTATTTGAGTTATTAGGGTCAGCTGTATGTTTGAGTATTATAAAGTTAATGGCTAATAATGATAGTTTGTCATTATTGCCTAATTATATTAATACAGCTAAAGCCACAGAGATAGTCGTCAGTATACTACTCTCGGTTATTCTCTCGTTCACGTTGGGTACCTTGGTACAGTACATATCAAGGTTGATTTTTACTTTCCAAGTAGAGCAAAAACTAAAGTACTTTGGGGCTGTTTTTGGAGGAGTAGCGATTACAGCGATTACTTTTTTTATTCTAGTGAAAGGTTTAAAAGGAGCAAGTTTTATCACAAAAGAGGTTAGTACTTGGATTGGTAGTAATCAACTAACAATTATAGGAATTAGCTTAGTTTTTTGGACTTTGTTTTCACAGTTCATAATGAGTATCTTTAAGTTAAACATACTTAGAGTGATTATTGTTATCGGGACATTTGCATTGGCATTAGCTTTTGCTGGTAATGACTTGGTTAACTTTATAGGGGTTCCTATTGCTGCTTATCAGTCATTTGGTTTCTTTATGGAATCAGGACAGTCACCAGATGTGTATATGATGAGTAAACTGGCTGAAGAGAATGTTGTTGCACCTTTTTACTTTCTATTAATAGCAGGTATCATTATGGTGTACACACTATGGACATCTAAGAAGGCAAAGAACGTTATCGAGACGGAGATGAGCTTAGCTAGACAAGATACGAGTGGTACAGAAGAGAAATTCTCACCTAATATTCTATCTAAAGTGATAGTAAGAGGGATGGTATTAATCGGAATGGGAGTGAATTATTTCTTGCCGAAGTCTTTACAACTTAAGATGGACAAGCGTTTTGAACTTCCTAAGAAACCTAAAAATACTATTAGAAAGGACGAACCAGCATTTGATATGGTACGTGCATCAGTTAACCTTATTGTAGCTAGTATCTTGATTTCTATTGGTACATCTATGAAACTTCCATTATCAACGACTTATGTTACGTTTATGGTAGCGATGGGTACTTCATTTGCAGATAGAGCCTGGGATAGAGATTCGGCTGTGTATAGAGTAGCGGGAGTGTTTAACGTTATTGGTGGATGGTTTATCACTGCTATAGTAGCGTTTATTGCGTCATTCGTTATCGCTTATATATTAAAGATAGGAGAGATATATGCTTTAGTAAGTATGTTAATCTTAGTAGGGATATTACTTTATAGAAGTAATAAGTCTTATGTGAAAAAATCAAAAGAGAAGGAAGATAAAGAGGCTAAGCTTGATAAAGTCGATATCATGACTATTCAAGGGGTTGCATCAGAGAGTTCAGCTCAGGTAGCATCAGTGATTACTAAAGCAAATGAATTATTTACAGTAGTAGTAGATGGTGTAGCTCTTCAAGATATTAATGAGCTTAAGAAAAGTAAGAAACAACTTAAGAAGCTCGAGAAAGAAGTAGATGATTTAAGAGGAAATGTATATTTCTTTATTAAAAATTTAGATGAGACATCTGTAGAAGCAAGTAAGTTCTATATATTGACATTAGGGTATCTTCAAGATATGATTAAAGCAATTAACTTCATTGCACAGAACAGTTATGCTCACGTAGATAACAACCATAAAAAACTGAAGTTTAATCAGATTAGAGATCTTAAACTAATTGATAAAAAACTACAAGTTTTATTTGATAAAATAGTAGTTCTATTCACAGAAGAGAAATTCTCTCAAATAGATGAGATTCTTAGTGAAAAAGAAGATTTAATCTTGACAGTAGATAAGTTAATCCAAAAGCAGATTATACGTATTCGCACTACTGAAACAAGTCCGAAGAATAGTAAGTTATACTTCTCTATTCTTTTTGAAACCGATGATTTAATCAAATCTACAATTGGATTGTTAGAGTTGTTTAAAGATTTCGAGACAGATGTTAAGAGGAAGTCATTCATTCGAATGAACTAATCTATATTTAATTTAAGTGAAGAGAAGGGGCTACGAGAGTAGTCCCTTTTCGTGTTTATAAATGATATCATATAATTTTTAAACACTCCTTGTTAATATACTTGCTAATTAGTAGATGATTAGAATTTGTTTTAAGCTTTCTTCTTTTAGACAGCGTGAAGATTACGTGAAGAATGTTTCTATATAAAGCCTCCTCTATGTAGTAATCTTTAGGGAATGTTGAGGCAGTGTTGAAGGAATTAAAAAAATGACTGTAATTATAAAGGATACTGAGTGTTTATAAAAATTGTCAGTATTTATCAGTTTAACCCAGATTAAACGATAGACATATAAACGAAAGAGATGTGAAGTAGAGATACTTTGCAGTATTTGGGTTAAATATATATGTTTTATTAATCAAAGGAAGACTGTCCAAAAGTAGACTTCCTTTTTGTTTATTGCTTCCTAATTTAATGTTATAAGTCTAGAATAGGAAAAAATGTATATGCTGAGAAGCGTTTTGACATTAATAGTTTAGGACTAAGAAAGAATTTAGGAGTATAGGATACTCATCACGAATTTAATAGAGAATCAATAGGTCAATGGGATTAGTGATTAGAATGAAGTGAGATTAATGATTAATTAAACATTAATAGAATGAATTAAAATGTCACTTTAAGGCTTAAGTAATATATTCAAAGATTATCTAGTTTAGATGATTGTTGTAGTTTGAATAAAATAATCAATTGTTGTGTTTTTTTTATTTTTAAAAACTATTATTTGTTTTTTTATTAATAAATTTACATAAAATTAAGTTAATGCTTAATTATTTGCTATTTTTTATCGATATATAAGCTGGGTTAACTAGAGGTATGTAAAAAAAAAGGCGATTTGCCCTATTAAGAGCAGATA
>JBOFGJ010000885.1:0-5497 GCA_051649065.1 Flavobacterium sp.
CCGAATAATTGCGTTCCTTCTGTAAATACTCGATAAACTTTTCTAAATTTTCTGACATAAAAAAACCGTTGCAACAAAGTTAATACTTTATTACAACGGTGATAAATTTTGTTCAATACTTATTAGATTTCTACTGAATCTTTCAAGTGTTGTACATATGCAGCTTTTTGCATTTTATCTCTTTTAACTACAGACGGTTTATAGAATGCCTGACGAGATCTTAACTGACGTAAAGTTCCTGTTCTGTCAAATTTTCTTTTGTAGCGCTTAAGTGCTCTATCGATATTTTCTCCGTCTTTAATTGGAATGATTAACATGTTTTCATACACCTCCTCTCATTAGTGGTGCAAAAGTAAAACTTTTTTTATTCACTACAACAAAAAAGTAACTTTTTTAAAAAAACAACTTTAATTCTACAAAATAACGAACAACGAATAACATACTAATACTAACTAATATAGATATTAACGCATCAACACTTTAAACCCAAATTAAGCGATAGACATATAAACGAAAAATAATTATACAAAATAGATATGAAGTAGAAATACTTTGCAGTATTTGGCTAATGCATAATCTAGGTTTAATCTATCCATAAACAAGTGTTCTTACGATTACCTGCCCAACAAGTGCCCATTCCTTGAGGTTCTCCTCCCAAAACAGCAGCTATCAGCAACAGTACCTCAAGGATTATGCACGAATACTAAGAGCACATATTATCCCAAATACAATACATATAGTTTACTTTTCTAACTTCTTATAAGTACCTAATAGCCCTAAATCATTATGTGTATGAGCAGATAATTTTATACTATCTTCTGACATCTGTACATTCACTAACATTTATTATACTAAACTTATTAGAAGAACATATAAACCACTAAACACAGCGATACAAGCTCCAAACAAACAGAATAGTACCACCATTTTTAATCCTCTAAAAGCTTCTACCAATATTCCATCTGCCATATCTACCATCCCTTTCTTAATGTTAATAAGATATGTGTACATACTGTAAACAATTCCTCCTAATATAACTACAGGAATAAGTCCCAATATGAAACTAAAACCAAAAGAAAAATATCTTAATCCCATAATAAAATCATAGCAATAAGAAACAAAAACAAATGCTATCATTATACCGAAGCCTATCCCCCATTTAGTAACTTCACTGATACACTTCACTAATCTATCATTAAACACGATCTCATTGTCCTGTACCTGAGTTAGTATTTCTTGAACCTTACTATTTTCTTCCATATTCAACTGCCTTTATATCAAACTTTCAAAAATCACCAAAATAACTACTACCACAAATGCTATAGATGTCAACATAAAGATCTTCTTGATTATCATAAAACCCTCTTCTACCTTAGCTTGATCCAATTCATTCACATTGCCACTCAACACTTTGTTCAACCTTAGCATATTTAAAGGCAAAATGATAGATAACGCTAAACTCAAAATTAGCAGCCCCCCTAACATAACTAGTCTACCCCATCCGATACCTATTACTAAAAGAGATAACATAAGTCCATCCTTGGCTAGCCCAGAAGTCATCACCAGAAATATAATGGTTAGTGCCGACTGTACAATGCCCAAAAGCCCTAAATACTTAGCATACATCCCTAGTGTACACAGCTGTTGCTTCATTTCACTAGACATTGTGATATTATTACTTTGTCTAGAATCATCCATTGCCTCCATAGTTAATTATTTATAGTTAACTAATAGATAACGAACCATCTATCCTATTTATTTGACAATCAAAACAAATTATTTGAATACTATCATTAATTCTCCGCTAACCAACTTTTAAACTCACTTACTCTTTCTCTACTAACTATCACCTCCTCTTTATAATTCTTCATAGACAACTTCAAGCGAGAAGTAGATAACTGAACGATCTGCTCAATAAAGTCTATACACACCACTTGAGATCTATTCACCCGGAAGAACTTCTCAGGATTAACCATCTTAATAGCCGCTTCTATAGAACCTTCTTCTAACAGATGAATCTTCCCTTCTACTGTCGAGATATACACTCCTCTGTCTTCCCTATAGAAACACACTACCTCATCTACCAAGACCATCTTTATCTGCATCCCTATTTTTATCATTAAGCGTTTAGCATAACTCGTCCCGTCGATACTTTCTCTCAACTCCTGTACCTTCGAAGGCGAAATACTATGCTGTGCCTTATACTTATTAATAGCACCTAGTAGCTCTGATGGCTCTATGGGTTTAAGCAAGTAATCTATACTATTCAACTTAAATGCCTTTATCGCATAATGATCAAAACTCGTCACAAAGATAATGGCACTCTTCAACTCCACTTGCTCAAATATCTCTAATGACAACCCATCTGCCAACTGTATATCTGCAAAGATCAAATCAGGCTGCTCATGCTGTACAAACCAAGGGATAGCCTCATTCACTGAATAGAGTATATGCTGTACTGTAAATCCCAGTTTCTCTAACTCTCGTGTCAATAACCTCGCAGCAGGTTTCTCATCTTCTATTATAACTATATTCATATCTTCTCCTTTATAAACGGCATAGGAATTCCTACACTAAAGCTATCTTCTAAATCCGTTATCACAATATCTCGTTGAAACAAGAATTGACTTCTTGCAGACAAGCTTTGCAAACCTACTCCTGACGAATCTACTTGTTTAGGTTTAGCACATTTCTCATTCCAAAGCACTAGTCCTTCCTCTCCTATTTTCAATTCTACACGAATCTTCCCTTCTGAAGGAATAGTATTATGCTTCACCACATTCTCTATTAATATCTGCAAGCTCAATGTTGGTATTTCCACATCTCCATATTTCAATACCTCATCATCAATCCTAAAGTCAATAGCACCGTCGTATCTCACATTCAATAAATACACATAGTCTGCTATAAACTTCAGTTCATCAGATAGCGCACACGTCGTATAATCCAACTTCTCTAACACATAGCGATATATCTTAGAGAATGAACGAGCGAACTGTTCTGCCTTGACAGGGTCTTCCTGAATAGTACTTATCAGTACGTTCATATTATTAAACAAGAAATGTGGGGATAACTGCTCTTTCATACTTGCTATCTGACTCTTTTGTAACGCTATCTCAATCTCTTTGTTTTTCAATTCTAATAATCTCAATTGATCATTGTATGCAAAGACAAATACAATCAGTAATACAAAAACACTAATCAGTACAATGGCTAAAAAATTGCCAAAACGCATATGGTCTCCTTTGTAAAAATCAGCGTAAGAAAGCCCATAAAAAAGATTGAGCATCACAGCTAAAAACAAGTAATAAGATAATACTGAAGTCACCATCCCATTAATAAAGAAAGCAATGTTCTTAACCTTCTTACTCAACTGTGCATTTATCTTATTCTCACGTCTAGCTATACTATATCCAACAAGTGTGCTAGTAACAAAATTAGCTAAATAAATCAGTACAGATAGAGCAAATGAGAAGAAGGCTGCCTTCTTGAATTTAGCGTTACTCAACAGCTCAAAAAAGCTTCCTTTATCCTGAAAGGAAAAATAAGATATTGCTAAACTTAAAAGTACCCCGAAACTCAAGGCAAATACTATATGTCGACGCCAATTAACAACCATATTGCTTTTATTTAAAGTATCCAATTTACATATTTATTATTTTCCTTTACACTGTTCTAATGATTTTACAGCCATATCTTTTCCCCATGATGGATAGAATGGCACATCGCTCTTCTGTTTATCGAATAACTCTATTGACTTCTCTAGCATCTTACAGTAATAAGGCATATCTACTTTCATATACTTAGCACTGCCGATTTGAAAACTTGCCACAGAGAACACCGCTCTTGGATTAGTAGGATCTAACTCTACTGCCTTGTCATACGCCTTAGTAATAATCGGAGTTTGTGTCATTCCCTTACTCATTGGATCAGTCATTAACTCTAACGTTTCATTCATCCCTTTTAAGACATACCATTCGCTTCCGCCCTTGTCTAACCATTGGTCTATAACTATGCGATTAGCCGCTACTATATCCTCTATATCATCAGCCTTGGGATTGTTAAATCCACCTGTGATACTGATAAACACCTTGTAGTACACAGGTATCCAGTTATCTTTATCAGACATCGCTATGCGGTCTAACATAGCCACTGCCTCTTTTGGTTGCCCACTTTGCCATTGCTGTAATGCTTTCTGCATTCCCAACTCGTATTTAGATTGTCCGAAACACACTACGCTAAATACACTACATACTAAAATAAATAACTTTTTCATTTGACTTATTGTTTTGATTATACAGTAAAAATATATTGATTATCACAAGACAAGAAAATGAACTGCGCGAGTGGTTGTTTCTCTTGTCTAAGTTGTAGTTACAAATTCTCTAATTGATTTTTCTTCTTATCAGCACTTATTGTCCACATAAATCCAAGATAAATAAATCGCTTAGCAGTGGCATTCGCGATATCAGGTTGTCCTCCTCGCTGATTAAACTGATACGCATAAACAGGATCTCTACCTAATAGATTGTCAACAGAGGCAAATAGTATCTTCTGTCCGCTGAATAGATATGCCCAGCTCATGCTAACATTGTGTATTGGGCTACTCTTATAGATCGTTTTATTGGCATTATCTATATCATAGAAGTGACGTAGACTGCTATAATTATACGTCATACTCACCTGAGACTTCCACTGCTCTATCCAGTACTTCGTCACCACAGACACATTGTGCTTAACCACATAAGAAGGCTGTACACTTTCGTTCCAATACATCTCTTTTCGCTTAGAATCTATGTACGTATAGGTAACCCAATAATTAAAGTTCTTAAAGGTTATATTATCTTTCCAAAACAAGTCAAATCCCTTGGCATAACCCTCTCCTAACTGAGAATACTCACTCGGTCTCCCTAATGGGGTTAACAGTAACTTACTGTAATCTTTATAAAACAACTCCGCTCTGAGCATACGCTTTTTAAATTCATACGTGTAGTTTAGGATATAGTGATTTGCCTGCATCCAATCCTCTTGCTTTAAAGATAAAGACTGTTCTAAGTTCATCGCTTGGTTAAACATTCCATACGAAAAAGACATTTGCTGTTTAGTATCCATTTGATAAGTCAACATCGCACGTGGCTCTACTGCCCAATCTGATATAGCCGAATACTTACTCGTCCTAACTCCTGCTCTCAACGACAAGTCTGATGTTATCTTCCAGTTGTTCTCAAAAAACAGCGCCCATCTATTCGCATCTGTACCTAAGTCTTCTGATCTATTCCCTTTACTTCTTGTCAAATCTAATTTAGAAGCCTGTACATCTACCCCAACAAAAGATTGAAACTGACCATTCCATTGATAAGACAACTTCACCTTCTGATTCACATCCCAACTGATCTTTTTTAAACTCAAGTCATTGCTATCTCCTTTGTAATCTGTGTACCCCAATCCTGTACCTACATCTAATCTCATAAAAGGCGATAGCTTCTTAAAGTACGCG
>JBOFGJ010000886.1:0-1004 GCA_051649065.1 Flavobacterium sp.
AAACACTCTATATAACAATAAACCCTCATGTAGAGGGTTTATTGGACTCCAATCTTGATTGCCACAACTCCATCAGTAGATAGTAGTTATAGGCATCATTACCATCAGTAGCTTCTTCTTGCATCCGTTTACACCACGCTACAGCATCCATATATACCTCCTGTTAGGGGTACATATGATAGCTTCTACGTTCTACTAGTGGAAGCATACAGAGGATTCTGAGTAGTACAGTAGGTAGGGTTCATACCCTGTACTCGGTAGCATGTAGGGATATTCATATGTGCTTTTACAGGGTGTCTTACATTAGGACTGTGATTGATTGGGTCTACATAAATAGCGTTACCCAATGCAACAAGGAAGACCCAAAGTAATACTGGAATACCTAGGTAGATGTTGTTCCATACAGGTAGGCTCATAGTAGTGCATATCCTCCCTGAGATATGTAAGCATACTTAGCTCCATCATTCAGAGGAGTAAGGTACTTAATGACAGCTACAGGTACATGAGACTTAACTGTACGGGATACAAGGATACCTATCTTTGTATATCCCTTTGAGGACTTAGTTGTAATTACTACTTTCATTAGAACTCCATCAGATAAAAATAAAGCACTCTCAATGAGTGCTTTGGTTATACATGTGTGGAATACACTTGTGAGTATGTTCCCATATGTATGCTCCGTAACGTGGAGCGGACGGTAGACTCATGCGCTAGGAGTATATGCACGTCTACTGCTGTCGTTATTGTATCCTTTCTACGAACCATGTGATGAACCATAAACAGAACATCCATGATCTAATACTTCTTAACTGTATTATTTTGAAGGCACAGTTAAGCGTGGGTAGCCACTAAACAGCTAGGCATCCATCTTTCTTATCACGCTGTTATGTATGTAATTTTGAGTATATACAATTATGTATTAAGGTTAGGTGTCTAGATATATAAGGATTTACTGATGAAGGTTGCTATTGATATTGGGTCATCCGTTTCCCCTCTAGTTAATG
>JBOFGJ010000887.1:0-3985 GCA_051649065.1 Flavobacterium sp.
TAATTCCTTCTTTTTTAGCTTTCATAGAAATAGCTACTCCATGCTCATCACTTCCACATATAAAAGCTACGTCTTTTCCTTGCAAACGCAAGAATCTTGCATAAATATCAGCAGGTACATATACACCAGCTAAGTGCCCGATATGGATAGGTCCATTCGTGTACGGTAAGGCTGCTGTAATAGTATATCTTTTAGGTTCTTGTATCATATATCAATTACTGTTAATCTCAAACTAATTTGTAATATGCAAAAATAAACAATACTAATGGAATACTGTTATTTATTTTTGATCTAGTATATCGTCTGTCAAAGGCATCCAATCGGCACCTTAATTATCCGCAAACTATGCCCTGCTGAAGAATGAAGTATCTCATACGTCACTCTATACAGTAGCCGCAATCTATTATCGCTACAAGAAAACATCATTGGATGTTTTATGTGGACGTATAGTTATACACCCCTACACCTAGATGACGGCAAACAATGCATTTAAACCTAGATTAAGCATTAGCCAAATACTGCAAAGTATTTCTACTTCATATCTCTTTCCTTTCTTCTAAAACCATACTAGAGTATGCTTTTAGAAGAAATTCAGAGCTATTTTGTATAATTACTTTTTGTTTATATGTCTATCGCTTAATCTGGGTTAAAAAAAACATATAAAAAGTAGAATTAGAATATGCTATATCAGTTGTTGATAGGGTAAAACAAAAAAGATGTGTATTTGGAGCTAAATAATTCTATTTTCTGGAGTAAAAGGGGATGGATAAGAAAATAGATCAAATTGTTTTCAGATCTAAAATTGGCAGAAATAAAATAGCCATTGACTTTATCACAAATCAATGGCTATATAGTATTCGTTTTATTATCTATTTTAGAGTGGTGCTCCTACGGGGATATCACATCGATGTCCTGGTTGGCCATGCTCTGGATTTGCTTTTACTGATTCACCTTCTTGTAGAAAAGCTTTATTAGCATTGTTATTCATTAAGACTGGCGTAGCAGGAGCATTATTTTGATTTTCACCTTGAAGCGGTGTATCTAATGACGCTCCTACAGGGATATCACATCGATGTCCTAACATTCCGTGTTCAGGATTTAGTCCTGCTCCCTGAGTATTTGCATTCTGCAGGTCACTGCTATTGGCTATGACATCTTTTACTGTCATCTCCTGTTGAGTAGTCGTATCTTCTTTAGAAGCTTCTTTACAACTTACTAATGTAGTAAGGCATAATGTTACACTTAGTATTATAGTTTTTTTCATCTGATATTTAGTTACACAGTGTGATATATTTAGTTAAATATAATATGAATAGCTGATATGTGAAAATAAATCATGTGTTTAACCAAATTATATTAAGCTAAAGAAAAATTGTACAAGTTTACTTTTGTCCTTTTTGTTCTTGGATGTTTTTCTTCATATCATCATCCATTTTGAAGCTTCCACTTGTAGCGGATGATTTGTTTTCTCCTGTTCCGTGCATTGGGATTGCCATGCTACCACTGTCTTCATTAGATTTCACAGTTGATTCTACTGGGGTTGAGTTATCAGATGCTGGAGTAGTCTCTTTACATCCTACAGTTAGTAGGGCTATAGTAGCGATTAGTAAAATGTGTTTAGTCATTTTTATATATATGTGAGTTTTATTGTAGTTGTTTGGAGTGAGCTTATTCTAGATTAGGCTGCATCGGTTGATTGATGTCGTCAGATAAGATAGATGTTGACTTTTTACGTCCTTTAAGACAAAAGAAGTAGATACAACTAAAGATCCAATTGAACCAAAATAGATAGAAACCTAAGTGAAAATAGAACTTCATGTGCTTATGTGAGGTAGTTGTGAAGTCTATATACGTATAGTATGCTCCGATTAATCCGATGACTAAGAATACAAATGATACAATATGACTTGTTTTATTTGAGGCAAATTTCTTGAATATAGTAAGTACTAGTATCACGATCATCTGTACGGCGAATATCGCTAATGCAGTTTTCCAAGGTGTCTTAAAAATAAGATATTCTCTTTTAACTAAGGTTATTCCTATTCTTCCTAATGTAGACATATTGGCTATCAATAGAGAAGAAATTATGGCTAGAATGACTTGTATTAGCGCTAGTATGGTGATGTTCTTTCCCATGGTGTATTAGTTAATCGTCCAACCTGTTTCTTCAGTAAAGCGAAGTTTATACTTCTTAGTGATGAACTTTGTACTTGGATTTTTGTCTTTTGCAAGAGAGATAAACGGAGTATACTCTTTATTAAGCATTACTGATGCAGTAGCAGATTTTTTACTTCTGTTGTTTAATTGTAGATTACTACTGTCACCTAGCGTATATAGGATAGTCTTCACTGTTACCTTATCATTCTTTTGGTCAATCACGAAAGGGTGAGCTTTCTCCGTAAGTTTAAGAGTCACATTCCAAATAGAGTCTTTAGATAACCATTTCTTTTTAGATGTTTCTTCTGCGAACTCTATGTATCCATCTTTCTCTAGTGCTTTATATTGCTCTATTTGTAGACTGTCTTTTTTTATTCTCAACTTCTTTTTTCCTAAGTTGATTGTTGTTGTTTCGTATTCAGGTTTATCAGCAAGATAAACTTCTATCGTATCATAAGCTTTAGAAGCATTGATGTCTTTGTTGTTACAACTGCTAAGTAGTATCACTAAGAATAGTGATAATGTAGTTAGTAAAGTTCTTGTTTTCATAGCGTAAATTTTAGTCAAAAGTACAAAAAAAGAGATTACTTTATTAACTATTTTTAATTGCGTTATTCGCTGTTTTTAAATGGGTTATATGTAAAAATAAAGGCCGCTCTATAGCAGCCTATATTTTATCTGTTTTGTTGGATTATTAGTTTCTAACCCAAATTTCGATGTCTTTCTGTAGGCGTTTACCATTAGAGATTACCGTCATACTCATAGACGTTTTTCCTGTGTTCTCATTGGTTTTAATGACTAATTCATCACCTTCTATTGTAGCGTATCCGAACATATTCTCTAAGTTCTTTACAGACTTTTCGATTAATGCATATGGATTGTCTTGATCTATCACAATATCTTTAAGCGCAACTCTAAATTCTTTGTTTGGCTTAAGTACTATTTGGTTTACTAATATTTCGGGTGCATTATTATCTTGGAAGAAAGGAATAGAAGGGAACCAATAATGTCCATTCTGATCATTACTATTACCACCTTCCATAAACGTTTGACCTTTTAGAGCTCCTTGGTTAGAGATTACCCTAGTCCAGTTATAACTACCGTTATCCCCCCATCCAGATCTCTTAACTAATAATACTAAATCATCCGTTACAGGATCTACTCTAAGTCCTGCACCATAGAATGCTAGTTTCTTATTAAATCCGTCTTCTCCTAATGTGTAAAACTCTTCGTTAAGTTCTCCTGTCTGTGTATTAAACTTTACTACGTTAGCCCCTTTTGTCCAGTAAAGGGCATTTTCTTTCACACTTGATGATAATGATCCAGGATTCCAAGCGCCCCAAGTTCCATTGATGGGTGCAGTAGCGATAGGATAAGTCTTTGTATCGTTTTTGTCTTTAGGATTGATACGTACTATCTCATTTCCTTTGCCAGCCCAAACTATACCATCTTTATCTAGGGTAACTTGAGTATATCCACCTGCTAGTTTCTCTATTACTGTATCATTATCAGTGTTGATAATAGCTAATCCTTCTCCATTCACTACAGCATATACTTTACCATTAACATAAACCATATTACCAGTTTGTCTGTTAATACCATCTATTTTACCGCCTATAGCTTTAGTATTTATATGATAAACAGTGATTCCAGAACCTGTAGAGATGTATCCTTTAGAGTCAGATATTCCTACGAATGCCCTTCCATCTCCTTGAATATCTTCAAAAGATTTGATCTCCTTAAAGTTTTTGTCTGTTACAACAAATCTATTTCCTTGTTTAGAGATTATATAATAGTTCTCACCATAAGCTACTCCCATAGTAGTAGT
>JBOFGJ010000888.1:0-5194 GCA_051649065.1 Flavobacterium sp.
TCTTAATTTTTATTGTTTTATCCTCAATATATACTTTCTATTAACAATGTTTATTGTAAATTTCATTTATTCTATTTTAAATATTCTATTTCTCTGAATTCAAAACAAAATTATTGTATATTTAGTAGCACTAAATCTCTATATAATGAAAACAATTGACACTAATTTTGTAAATTTTGATATAATAGGTGATATCCACGGACATAGTAATGACTTAAAGAGATTATTAGCTGCATTAGGATATACAAATAAGAAAGGATACTACCAACATCCTGAACGCAAAGTACTCTTTGTCGGTGATTATATTGATAGAGGAATTAACATTATAGAGGTTTTAGATATCGTTAAAAAGATGGTAGATAACGGTGAAGCTATTGCTCTAATGGGAAACCACGAGTATAATGCTATCTGCTATAATACTGCGAATCGCAATGGTGATTATTTAAGAGATCACTCTCCCAAAAACTTTAATCAACACGCTGTAACTATGGCGGCTTTTATGCAAGTACCTAATATGTATAAGATGTACATAGAGTGGTTTAAGACACTTCCTTTGTTTTATGAGAATGATTCTTTTAGAGCAGTACACGCTTGCTGGGATGATGAGCATATCGCATATTTGAGAAATAGACTAGATCACAACTGTATTACTAATTCTCTACTAGAAGAAGCAAATACAGAAGGAACAGAACTTCACGCTGCAGTAGAAACAACTCTAAAAGGAACAGAGGCAAAACTACCTAAAGGTGTTACATTCATTGATAAAGATCGTGTACTGCGTACAGAGTTTAGAACTAAATGGTGGGAAGACCCGTCTACGATGACGTATAACACGATTAGTGTACACCCTATACACGAGCTTCCGAATACTCCTTTTGAGTTTGAAAACAACAACTTCTATTCGGATTTAGAGAAACCAGTATTCTTTGGACATTACTGGATGAAGCATAAAGTAGGTACTAAACCAGCTATTATACGCGATAACGTGTGCTGTGTTGACTTTAGTGTTGCTAAAGGAGATGGAATATTAGCTTGCTATCGCTATAGTGGTGAAAGTCAACTAAACTCAAAACAATTAGTCTTTGTTAAATAAACTTTTCCCCTTTTTTATTATATGATTAAGTATTTAAAACTTTTTCTAAAAGGAAAAAATATAAAACCCGTAAACACTGAACCATTAGACTTTCTTACTTTACAGAATTGTGAAAATGCTGTCTTCATACTTGACAATCACTTAATCAGTAAAAACAAGATTTCTTATTACAACTGCAATCAAGATATCAATGATATTCAAGTATTATACTTTACTTGCATAAATAATAAACCTTTGCTTTTCATAGCTGGAAAGCACAATAGTCATATCCCTACTTCATCGGTTAATTTTTTCCCAACTTTCTTACAACTAGCTGATAAGTTGAATTTTAACCCTGTGCAGTTAACGATATTTGAAGAGACATTTGGTTGTGAGAGAAATATGTTTATTTGGGCAAGAAAGAATCCTAGCAATTTTAAGCTATTGGATCAGAATGAGTATGCAGATACCATAATAAACGGATATGAACTTCAGAATGAAGAGAAAACCTTTATATCTTGGGATGCACCTTATGAAGAGGTTATCGCTTTAAACGAAATAGTAATCTGTGCTCCTGACAATACTGATGACTTACTGAAGTACACTTTTAATGTACCTGTAAGAGTAGGAAATATGATCTTAGATGACTTTGGATTCTATGATTGTGATCGTAAGAACATCCCTGTACAAAACTATTTTTCTTACTGTGAATGTGATAAACTAGAGAGTAATAAGCCTTATCCTTTCTTAAAACAAGCGCTATTAGCAAATAATAGTTTGATGGAAGCTTCTATTGAAACAGAAGAAGACAAGTCAATCATCTATAGCACTAAAGTTAGAACTAAAGACCTTGAGTTTTACTTCTCGAATGCTTATCCTGCGGATCTAGACGCAGCGAATAACACCGTATTCTTTTTGATTACTAATCTAAAAGAATATTTGAATGCTGTTATTTATCCGGAGTATATTATCAAATTATCAATAGCCAATTGTACTACACTGTCGGGAGACATCTCTATCGATATGCTGTATTATAGAGATACGTCTCACATCTATAGAGTTCCAATATTTATACAGGAAATATCTCAAAACAAGCCATTTATATGGATAGACAGCAATAATAATGAATTAGGATTTGCGGATAATCAATATGCACATATCTTACTATTATCTGACGTGGCGTATATGTCTATCCAAACATTAAAATTAGAAAATGGAGGTATCGAATCTAAACTGTGCGTCAAGACTAATCAGCTAGATTTTATGGTACCAATGTTTACATCCAATACAGTAGATTTGCATATATTTGAAGAACAGATCAAAAGGGATATTCCTATTCCTTTTACAGATTCGTTAGACGATTATATTTATAAGTAAAAAACTATGTGGAAATATTATGCCTTGCTATCCGCCATATTTGCTGCGATGACAGCGATATTATCTAAGGTAGGTGTCAAGGGAATCAATGGCAACCTTGCTACAGCCATCAGGACAAGTGTTGTCTTAATGCTAGCTTGGGGTATAGTATTAGCCAATAATGACCTTAAAACAATCAAAGAGCTAAGCAAGTACAATCTGATCTTTCTAATTGCGTCAGGTGTAGCAACAGGCTTATCGTGGATATTCTACTTTAAAGCGCTAGAGACAGGCCCTGTATCTAAGGTTGCCCCAATAGACAAGTTAAGTATCGTATTTGTATTGATTATTTCTTTTGTATTTCTAAAGGAACCTATGGATATGAAGACTATCCTAGGCGGATGCTTAATCGTAGGAGGAACATTAGTACTTATTTTATAGTACTATGCTCCTTCTACTCTAAGTAGCTAACTTACTCAGAAACAAAGCATATTCTCTAAGACAAATCTTCTATTGATTCTATTCCTGTGCGTTTACAGATAACCCTAAAGCGTTTATAACCGACCTTATCCCCATACTTAATCTGCGTAATAAAGTTTAGATAATAGATTTTGTCCGCTAATATCTTCTCTGGCCTCCCTCTACCATCCTCTTGCTCTAAGGTAAATAAGCTCACATAAGGATTATTCATACGCTGGGTAAGGCGAGTAAAATTAAAGTGAATAATATCATTTATCCCATCGAAGGCGTAGGTACTTTCTTTGATTACCTTTTTATTGTCTAAGTGCACCTTTTTGCGATAGAGTAGAATCTTCTCATTGTGAATCTTGTTCTCTACCTCTAGTAAGGCTGAGCGATCACGCAGATTTAAAACTTCTTCAGGTACTTTATTCTCAGCCATAAAATCGACAGACTCACGTATCCAGCCTATTTTTTGGTCTTTTATACTAATACTCGTTTTATGGTCAAAATACTTCCCTCCTAACTTGCCAATAAAATAATAACGCATCAAGTCTTTAATCCTATCTTTAAGAATATAGCTAATCACTAAGGCTACAAAAAGAGGCATCGTGAAGTTACCATACTTCTGTTGAAAAGAGAAAGCAACTATCGTCGCAAATACCATAGAAAGCCCCGCTGCTATACTATAATAGATTTGCTGAGCAATGACTCCATCTTCATCTCTTCGTTTGTTAGAAGTCAAGACAAGGTCTGATTCTATATACTTATCTAGCATTGCGTGTCGGTATACTACTTTTTGGTTATTCTCCTTATCTCCTTTTATGATATCGAGATAATCTTGCTGTTTCATATACTCTTTCTCACGAATAATTAAACCAATCAAATGCTGATTAAGTACACTTGACATCTTGTGTTTATTATTCTCTAGTAGTTCTATAAAATTAAAGACTTGATGTATGATCGCATAAGATAGATATTCGTCTGCGAAGTCGTAGTAATTTTTCACATCACTTCCCTCTTCTAAATCAACTAGTAGTTCTTTCAACGCTCTAAACTGAATGGAAATATTCTCTACAGCAGTAGCAAATTCAATACATTGTTCCTCTAGATCTTCTGCTAATACACACTTCTTGATTTCGGTTATATGATCTCGGATAGCACTCCTTAAGATAGCCATAAACATCTTAAGCTGAAACTCATACTCCATAATCAGCTCTGCATTACCTTCTTTATCCGCTAATACATCATTAAAAGCTGAACGCAAGTTATTAAGTGGTACAGCTCCATTATCCACTATTTCTTTTAGTAAATAAACAGGAGTAATAAATCTTACCTTAGATTTGACATCCGAGTAGAACTGTTCTTTCTGATAGGTAGAAGCATTGATATCTAAGCTATTCGGTATAAAAAACCAAGTATTGGTCTCAAACTCTGCCTGCTGACCTATCTTCTCTGATTTAAACCCTACTTTAACTTCCACGGAATAAGCATCGTGAATACTCGTCTCTATTTCTATCATAAATACCTAGTCTTTACATGTGTGAAGATACCAAATAACTAGGATAGTTAGGGGGTATAAGTAAAATAAAGTGGGAGCTTATTAGTAAAGCCTAACTTGTAGTAATGAATAATTAAACCCAGAATCAACATTAGCCAAATACTGCAAAGTAATTCTACTTTATAGTTCTTTCATTAGCTCTATAACCATACTATAGTATGCTGAAATCGCTAATTCAGATCTATTTTGTATAATTGCTTTTCGTTTATCTGTCTATCGCTGATTCTGGGTTAAACTCAGAATCAACATTAGCCAAATACTGCAAAGTATTTCTACTTTATAGTTCTTTCATTAGCTCTATAACCATACGCCAAACATTTTTTACATTCACAGACAGATATAAAGAAAAACAAAAACGTCCTTTCTTAGTAGAAAAGGACGCAAAACAAATTAATATAATCTATATAATGAAAACTAGGTTACAATTGCATTAGTAGCATAGATGGGGCATTATTCAACCAAGAGGTTCTCTCCTCTACTAAGTTTTTCCAACTGTCTAAACTGATCAGCATTAAGTCAAACTCTTCGATAAACTCCTTATCTACTTCTTTTGCACTGACTATTCTAATGTGGTTAGGTTTAAATTGTTCGATTAGACGAACTTGCTCTTTAAACTCTGGGTAACTTTCTAATTGTCCAGTAGCGTCTAGCACTGTTATTTGTGCTTCACTATTGCGTATCCACTTCTGTGCATAACTTAACAATTTCAAATCTTGTTTTGTAAATACTGGCAAAAAGATATGGTC
>JBOFGJ010000889.1:0-1247 GCA_051649065.1 Flavobacterium sp.
TATACATTGACATAATGCCCTAAACAACATTCTTAATTCCTCATCCCCTTAATATCCCTTTGCTACATCATCACCACGAGTATCTGCACCTGCTTGATACGTTCCGTTCTTATTTACTAAGATACCCTCTACACGTCCATAAGGATTGCGTTCTTTTAAGATATATCCTTTCTCTTCAAGGGCTTTACGCACTCCTGCAGAAATAGCTGTTGGTTCATAATCTATATGATCTGGTAACCATTGATGGTGAAAACGAGGAGCTGCTACAGCTTCATGCATATTCATTCCAAACTCTGTTACATTAAGAATAGTCTGAAATACAGAAGTAATAATCGTCGAACCTCCAGGAGTTCCAACTACCATATACAGTTTTCCATTTTTCTCTAATATAGTAGGTGACATCGAACTTAGCATGCGCTTCTCTGGCTCTATTGCATTTGCCTTACCTCCTACTAGACCATACATATTAGGTGTACCTGGCTTTACTGAGAAATCATCCATCTCATTGTTTAATAAAAACCCAGCACCTCCTACAATAGTTCTTGAACCATATGAATTATTTAAAGTAGTAGTAGCAGACACAGCATTACCCCATTTATCTACTACACAGTAATGCGTAGTTTCGTCACTTTCATATCCACCAAGTTCACCAGCTTTTATATCTGAACTTTTACTTGCTTTATCAAAAGACATAGACTCCATACGACCTACGTTATATGCTTTATTTACTAATTGAGCCACAGGTACATTATAAAAATCAGAATCACCTAAATGTTCTGCTCTATCCGCATACACACGGCGTTCAGCCTCTACCATTACTTGTATTGCTTTCTCAGATTGGAATCCCCATTTTGCTAATGGATACTTCTCTATAGATTGAAATAATGAAATTAACGCTATTCCTCCACTACTCGGCGGTGGCATAGAGATAACTTTTAAACCTTTATACTCTCCTGTGATAGGAGTTCTCCACTTGGCCTCATAACGCTTAAGATCTTCTAACGTAATCATTCCATTTCCTCTCTGCATCTCTCCTACAATAAGCTCTGCTGTCTTTCCTTCATAGAATCCTTTGCGTCCCTCTTTCTGCACACGCTTCAACGTTTCTGCTAAATCAGGTTGAATAAATAACTCTTCTTTTACCCACTGTTCTTTAGCTGTCAAGGCAGTACCTTGTGTACTATACTTTACAAAATCATTGTGATATTTAGCAAATTCTCCTGCTTGCTTTTCTGTGATATTAAATC
>JBOFGJ010000890.1:0-1527 GCA_051649065.1 Flavobacterium sp.
CAGGATTAACAGGCATATAAGCAGGTAAAGCATGTACAAGCATTAGGCTACCCCATGGATCTCTCCATCCATACTGACTACCTCCATGAGCTAAATCGTATGATTTAAAATACTGATTATTAGTAGAAAAATCAATCCAATCGTTGATTTGAATATCAAACTTAGCTCTGATATTATCTTTCTTAAACTCATCATTCTGAACTTTAAGCAGTCCATCCTCTTTATAATTTCGATAAGAAAAATATCCTTTTACTTTCTCAGAACCACCAGAGATACTTACATCATTGATATAAGAATAACGTTGATCTTTCCAAAAATAATCCCACCAATCTGTATTTCCATAATGCACATACTGATCTTTACCATTTCTATTCTGTATCTCTATACGCGCTAAAGACGGATTAAGTGAAACTTGTCTTAATTGTTCATAATCATCATCATTATAGCCAGTGTATCGCTTACCTGTAGCGGCCAAGAATGAATCATCTACTAGTTTGGTTGATAAATAAGGATCAGTTAAGAAGTTAGTATTCTGAGTAGGTGTCATCATATTCACTGTAGAATTGATGTTTACTTTCACCTTTCCTACTTCAGGATTTTTAGTTGTAACTAATACTACACCAAAAGCACCTCTAGCACCATATACTGCAGCGGCACCTGCATCTTTAAGAACACTAATATTCTCTATATCTGCAGGATTGAGCGTGTTTAGATTTCCTTCTACCCCATCGATTAAAACTAAAGGACTACCTCCATTAATAGAAGTAAATCCACGAATGTTAATATTGACATCATTATCCGATTTACCACTATTATTAATGATATTAAGTCCAGGAGTACTTCCTTGAAGCGTAGAAATAGCGTTAGAACTAGGCCTCCCTTCTAATAATCGCTTATCGACTTCTGCTACTGCTGTAGTTATTTTTTGCTTCTTCTTGTCTCCATATCCGATAGCAATCACAGTAATATCATCTAGTTGTGTACTAAGTTGATCATTACTAACAGTAATAACATTATTCTGATACTTAAGTGTCAATCCTGTCTGCATAGAGATAAACTCTAGTACATCTAGGAGACTCATACTCTTGGCACTCCATTCGATTAAGGGAATCTCTTTTAATGAATCATGCTGATAGGACACCCTACCTCCTACTTTAGCCGCTAGCTCTATTAATACATTATCAAGTGCAACATCTTGCTTAATGTTAATCGTAACCAAAGGAGTAGTAGCCTTTGGTATGTTTTCTTGAGCTGATAGAAAACCTGAACACATAAGGAATGCTACATAACAACATACCCGAAATTTTCTCATGTCTTTACGTTTTTAGAAATTAGTTTCTATAAAACTACTGAGAACCAATAGCTAATATATTATTTGTATTTTTAAATAATCATTAACTATTCAAATATTTATATCCCATACTTTAAATTCAGTTAACCTTTAATTAACAAAATACTTGCGTACAAAACACATATGAATTGAAAGTAATGGACAAATTATCTCTTCGCAAAAAATCTCATATTGAG
>JBOFGJ010000891.1:0-1491 GCA_051649065.1 Flavobacterium sp.
AAGCGATATCATTATGGTCCCTATTCAGGGAAGGTAAAGCACGTACTTTATTATCTAAATGGGAGTTATATTACAGGGTATTCATCTAAAGATAAGAGACCATTCGATGTATTAGATGCTAATTTAGCTGATGAGCAAAGTGTGTTAAGCTATTTAAAGAGCCAAGATCATAGGTATTTAGATATTGTAGAGCAGACTCAGACATTCTTATCAGGTTATTATTCTAATTTTGGATTAGAGCTACTTTCTACTATAGATTATATAAAACAGAAAGAAGGAGGGCAGACTATTGAGGAGATATCTACTTATTTAAAGAATTGGAACTCTAGAAAGCAAAGGATATTTGCTAATGATCTCAATAAAATAGCATTAGGATTAAAACATTTAGAACAGTTATAAAATAAAAGCCCACTCATCGAGCGGGCTTACTTATTTAATCTGGTATTAATTACAAGACTTAACGAAATCGTCGACTAGTTTTTTAAGTCCGTCGAAAGTGTTGGTGTCATAGTTAGAGAACTCAAGAGCGCTACAGTTCACGTATTTGTCAAACAATTTCTTAGTAGTCTCTTCTTTTCTAGTTCCGAAAGTAGCTCTGTTACCTAAATAGATTGCTTTTTTCTGTCCTTTTAATAGTAGGTAGAATCCATTAGGTGTTTTCATATGGTGAAGAACCATATTGCCACCATTGTCATAGTCTACGATTAAGAACTTACTAGATCCACCGAATACGTCTAGTTCTCCATTAGAATTGCCAAGACCTCCATCATCAGAGGTAGAAAGACCGATATAGCGTTCGTTACCTACGCCAAATTCTACACCATCTTTTGCTTTAAAACTCAATCTTTTCTTATCTGTCTTGATAGATACTGAATTTCCATAACTACTTACATCTGTAATACCTACAGCACCGCTTATTCTGTAATCCCCATCGCGTGGTACTGATTCGAATTCAATAGTAACTAATCCAGTGAGTTTAGTACCTCTCTTATCAATCACATATCCTTCTTGATCATAGATATTACGAGATTTGCCTTTAGCTTCTTCTACATGTTTGTTGTATTCGTCTTGTTTTTGTGTTGATAGAGCAGCGTGATAATCTTTGATCTCTTGTGTCATATCCCCGAACTTGTACCCATTAGCATATAATCGACCTACAAACACAGGATTTGCTTTTATAGGATCTGTTTTGTCCATCCAATAGTTTAGATCAGTTATTTCAAATTCTTTATTGTCATATGTTTTTAGTTTGACACCTCTAGCTGCGTTCATATTTTTAGTCTCGTCATAACTTACTTTCGCAATGACATTTCCTTCATTATCAGCAATCGTTGCTTCATGGAACGAGTAAGCTTGTTTAGTAGTTTTAGTGTTGATAAAGCCTATCTTAGTGTCCCCTTGCATAATACTCGCATTGTCTGTTACATTGATATTCGCCTTTTTTAATAGAGCTACTTCTTCAGCTTTCTGATTTTGCCTATCTCCATCTAT
>JBOFGJ010000892.1:0-11531 GCA_051649065.1 Flavobacterium sp.
ATAGTAGCACATCGCTGGAGGTACTGATTCGCCTCCTATCATTCTTGCCGCTTGTAGAATGGATGTTCCTGGTTCTACTTCTATTTCATGTCCGTCTATAGTAACTTTCATAAACTGTGCTTTGTTTAAGCTGAATATATAGTCAGCGTATATTATTTATTGATCAAGTGTTTTACTGCTGAGAAAGGTTCGTTGACGTAATGGTCTCTGTTCTTAACTTTCTCTGGGTATAAAACGTGATATTCAAATTCTTCTCTAAAATGTCTGATAGCAGCAGCAACTGGCCAAGCAGCAGCATCTCCTAAAGGACAGATAGTATTCCCTTCTATGTTACTTTGGATGTTCCATAATAAGTCGATATCATCCATAGTACCATTACCTGTTTCGATACGGTGTAATACTTTTTCCATCCAACCTGTACCTTCACGACATGGTGAACATTGTCCACAGCTTTCATGAGCATAGAAGCGAGCGAAATTCCAAGTATTTCTAACGATACAAGCTGTATCATTATATACGATGAAACCTCCAGAACCTAACATAGAACCTGTTTCAAAACCTCCGTCAGAAAGTGATTCGTATGTCATTAGACGATCTTCTCCATTAGCTGTTTTATAGATCAAATGTGCTGGTAAGATTGGCACTGAAGAACCTCCAGGTACTAATGCTTTAATAGGGCGATCATCAATCATACCGCCACAATATTCATCTGAGTTGATAAATTCATGTACAGTGATTCCCATCTCTATCTCATATACTCCTGGTTTTTTGATATGACCTGAAGCTGAGATTAGCTTTGTACCAGCAGATCTACCTAATCCAAGCTTTGAGTAAGCTTCTCCTGAATTATTAACTATCCAAGGCACATTAGCGATAGACTCTACGTTATTTACTACTGTAGGATTACCCCATAATCCACTGATAGCAGGGAATGGTGGTTTAATACGAGGGTTACCTCTTTTACCTTCCAGTGATTCGATTAGAGCAGTCTCTTCACCACAGATATACGCTCCTGCACCGCAGTGTACATGTAAATCTAATGAGTAGTCTGTTCCTAATATATTTTTACCAAGCCACCCAGCAGCATACGCTTCTTTGATAGCTCTTTCTAAGATTTTAAATACCCACATATATTCTCCACGAATATAGATGTAAGATAGGTTAGCCCCTAAAGCGAAACTTGATGTAATCATTCCTTCAATTAATAAGTGAGGAATGTGTTCCATTAAGAAACGGTCTTTAAAAGTACCTGGTTCAGATTCATCAGCATTGCAAACTAAGTGTCTTGGTTTGCCAGACTTTTTATCGATGAAACTCCATTTTAATCCAACAGGGAATCCTGCACCTCCACGACCTCTTAGACCAGAAGCTTTTATTTCTTCTGTTATTTCATCAGGAGTCATAGATTTAAGAGCCTTTTCTACTGAAGCATAACCACCATTTTGGCGATAAACCTCATAAGACTTAATCCCTGGAATATTGATTTTATCTAATAATATTTTTGTTGCCATATTACTATTTGTCGTGAAGAATTACATTACCAGCTTTACAATCTTCGATGATTTTATCTATTTTTTCTCTTGTTAAGTGTTCTTTATAGAAATCTCCTAATTGCATCATAGGAGCATATCCACAAGCACCTAAACATTGAACACCTACTACAGAGAACATACCATCAGGTGTTGTCTCTCCAGGTTTTACTCCAAGTTTTTCACAAGCATATTCCATCATATCATCAGCACCTCTGATACCACAGCATGATGTTAAGCAAAATTCGAACATATATTTACCTACTGGCTTTTGGTTATACATTGTGTAGAATGTAACCACCTCATATACCTCAATAGGTGTTATGTTTAATATTTCAGCTACTTTATTCATTAACTCAGCACTTAACCAGTTGTCATGAGCATCTTGTACTTCATGTAACACTGGTAATAAGGCAGATTTTCTTTTATCAGCAGGGTAGTGGCTAATCAACTCATCAATGCGTTGTTGCAACTCTGGTGTGATATTTATCTCTTGTTTGTATTTTTTTACTTCCATAGTCTTAAGCGTCTAATTCTCCTGCGATAATATTCATACTTGACAGTGTGATAATTGCATCTGATAGCATACCACCTTTTACGATGTCATTGTACGCTTGGTAGATGATAAAACAAGGTCTTCTAAAGTGTAAACGATAAGGAGTTCTACTACCATCAGTGATTAAGTAGAATCCTAATTCTCCATTACCAGCTTCTACTGGGTGATATAGTTCTGTAACAGGTACAGGTACTTCTCCCATAATGATTTTAAAGTGGTAAATAAGCGCTTCCATATTTGTATATACATCTTCTTTTGGAGGAAGGTAGTAATCTGGAACATCTGCATGATAAGGACCTTCTGGCATCTTATCTAAAGCTTGTCTAATAATTTTTAAACTTTCCCATATTTCAGCATTACGTACACAGAATCTGTCGTAACAGTCTCCGTTTGTACCTACTGGAATTTCGAAATCAAAGTCTTCGTAAGAACAGTATGGTGTAGCTACACGTACATCGTAGTCAACACCCGCAGCTCTTAAGTTTGGCCCTGTAAATCCGAAGTTTATAGCTTCTTCAGCAGAGATTCCACCCACGTTGATTGTTCTATCCATGAAGATTCTATTACGAGTAAGTAAACCTTCAAATTCAGACCAAATAGGAGGGAACTCTTTTAAAAATTCTTCGATAAGTTGAAATACTTTAGGAGACCATTCTCTTTCGAATCCACCTATTCTTCCCATATTTGTAGTTAAACGTGCTCCACTAATTTCTTCGAAGATTTCATATATTTTTTCTCTGTATTGGAATACGTATAAGAAACCTGTTAAGGCTCCTGTATCAACTCCCATAACTGAACTACAAATGATGTGGTCAGCGATACGAGCAAGTTCCATTACAATTACACGTAAGTATTGTACTCTTTTAGGTATCTCAATACCAAGTGCTTTTTCTACAGTTAACCACCAAGCAGTATTGTTGATTGGTGATGAACAATAGTTTAAACGATCTGTTAGAACATTGATTTGATAAAAAGGTCTGTTTTCAGCGATTTTCTCAAATGCTCTGTGAATATATCCGACAGTACCTTCTCCTTCTACTACTTTCTCTCCATCAAGTAAAATGATGTTTTGGAAAATACCATGAGTAGCAGGGTGAGTAGGACCTAAGTTTAATATCTGTAATTCTGTCCCGTCTTCTTGAAACTTGTCTTCAATAAGTTTAGCGTAGCGCTTTTCAGGAGGTAATAATAAGTCTGACATAGTTACTGCTTTAAGTTAAGAATTGTGAACTGTTCTTCCGAAGAATCTATCGTCTTTGTCAGTTCTTCCGGCATCTTCCATAGGGAATTCTTTTCTCAATGGGAAAGATTCCATCTCGTCCATATTTAAGATTCTCTTTAGTTGAGGGTGATTTTTAAAGATGATACCATAAAAATCATACGTCTCTCTTTCTTGCCAGTTTGAACTTTTAAATAAATCTGTAGCTGAATCAACTACTGGATTCTTAATATCTAAGAAAGTCTTAAAGCGGATTCTAACGTTATCTACCCAATTGTGCATGTGATAGACTACTGCTAGTTGTTTTTCAGATGGTAAGTCTGCGTAATGAACTCCACAAACATCTGTTAGGAAGTTAAAATTCATCTCATCATCTTCTTTTAAGAACTTAAGCACATCATGTGTAGCATTAGCTGCAACTTCAAATGACAACGTCCCATGTTGTTCATGAAATTCACTTACTGACAAACCAAATGTGTCAATTAGTTTCTTTTGTATTGTAGTGTTATCTAAAGCCATACTATTTGTTTAAGTTGTATGAATCTAATAATTCATCATATTCTTGAGAACCTCTGCGATTAACTGATTCTGATTTTACAATTTCTTGTAAACGCAAAACACCATCTAAGATTTGCTCAGGTCTTGGAGGACATCCTGGAACATAAACATCTACTGGAATTACTTTGTCTATCCCTTGTAATACTGAATATGTATCAAAAATCCCTCCAGAACACGCACATGCTCCAACAGCGATTACCCATTTAGGTTCAGCCATTTGTTCATATACTTGTCTTAAGATAGGCGCCATTTTTTTAGAAATAGTACCCATAACCATTAACATGTCAGCTTGTCTTGGTGAGAAACTCATACGCTCTGAACCAAAACGAGCTACGTCATACGTAGCTGCCATAGTTGCCATGAACTCAATTCCACAACAAGATGTTGCAAATGGAAGAGGCCACATCGAATTTGCTCGTGCTAATCCTACTACTGAACTTAATTTAGTAGCAAAGAATCCTTCTCCTACATATCCTTCAGGAGCTTCTACTGTGTTATATTTATTATCGCTCATCTCTATCTAATTTATTAGTCCCATTCAAGGCCTTTTTTCTTAAATTCATATAGTAGCCCTATAAGAATCACAAATAAAAATATTCCCATTTTAAGTAAACCATCCCATCCTAATTCAAGGAAGTTAACTGCCCATGGATATAGGAAAATTACTTCAACATCAAATAATACGAATAATATAGCTACAAGGAAATATTTTACATTGAATGGTATACGTGCACTTCCCAGTGACTCTAAACCACATTCCCAAGTACTGTCTTTAATCTTAGTAGATTTCTTTGGTCCTAATTTACCAGATACCCAAATAGTCATCGATACAAAACCAGCTGCTAGAGCTATTTGCATCAAAATTGGGATAAAATCAAGTTGACTTGCCTGCATATGTAAAGTATTTATATTAATACAACATACAAATATACACCCGCGAGGTCGTTTTACAAAGTTTTGGTACTCTAGGAGTTGTAGTCTTTGTCTTGTTTGGCTTAATATGTATTTGGATTAATTACAAATAGAAGAATCAGTAATAAAAAAAGCCATCCATTTTGACATGGATAGCTTTTTTCGCAATTGAAAATTTATATTAAAATAAATTAATTTCCTATCACTTCTACATCGATTGCGATGATACCTTTCTTACCTTTTTCTTCGTTGTAAGAAACGTGATCTCCTTGGTTTACATTTTTAGATTTTAAACCTGTGATGTGAACAAAAATGTCTTGTTTAGTAGCTTCATTAGTGATGAAACCAAATCCTTTGTCTTCATTGAAGAACTTAATTACGCCTGTATGCATTGTATTGAAATAAATAAAATTATCTTCAAATATAATGTTTGTTTCGAACTAAGTTCAGTTTTTTCGGACTTTTTTTTAAATTTTGTCTTTTATTTAAACATTCAGCTTTGTTTTCTTTCTAATCTCTTTAAGTAATTGTAAAAATATAGAAGTGATTTTGGATTATTTAGTTTTTTTAACGAAAGGGATTTTCTTAGAAGAGAGTTATATGATGTCTGTAATACAGTTGTTTAGTTGTTTTTAGGGGATCAGTAACCCTACTGGATTATTGATGTGAATGAATGATTTGTACAAGTGATTGTAGAATAAAAAAAAGGCTATTCTACTTTAGTAGAATAGCCTTTTTGTATAAGAAATTAGGATTAAACTTCTTCTAATGGTTTCATTTTAAATGTTTCCATAAATGCTGTTGTATAATTACCAGCAATGTAGTTTGGGTCATCCATTAATTGTCTGTGGAATGGGATCGTCGTTTTAATTCCTTCGATTACAAACTCGTCTAATGCTCTTCTCATTTTATTAATCGCTTCTTCTCTAGTTTGAGCAGTAGTGATCAATTTAGCAATCATAGAGTCATAGTTAGGCGGAATAGAGTATCCAGAATAAACGTGAGTATCTAAACGTACACCGTGACCACCTGGAGTATGTAGAGTAGTTATTCTACCTGGAGATGGACGGAAGTCGTTAAATGGATCCTCAGCATTGATACGACATTCTATAGAGTGCATTTTAGGCAAGTAGTTTTTACCAGAAATTGGTGTACCAGCTGCAACTAGGATTTGCTCTCTAATTAAATCATAATCAATTACTTGTTCTGTTATTGGGTGTTCTACTTGGATACGAGTATTCATTTCCATAAAGTAGAAGTTTCTATCTCTATCTACTAAGAATTCGATAGTACCAGCACCTTCATATTTAATGAATTCAGCAGCTTTTACAGCAGCATCACCCATTTTTTGTCTCAATTCATCTGTCATGAATGGAGATGGTGTTTCTTCAGTTAACTTCTGGTGACGTCTTTGGATAGAACAGTCACGCTCAGAAAGGTGACAAGCTTTACCGTATGAATCTCCAACTACCTGGATCTCGATGTGACGTGGATCAAGGATAAGTTTTTCCATATACATACCATTGTTACCAAATGCTGCAGTAGCTTCTTGACGTGCACTTTCCCATGCTCTGTCTAGTTCTTCTTCTTTGAAGATCTCACGCATACCTTTACCACCACCACCAGCAGTTGCCTTCATCATTACTGGGTAACCGATAGCTTTTGCTGTTTTTTTAGCGTGTTCTAGTGATTCTAGTAGTCCTTCAGATCCTGGTACAGTTGGTACTCCAGCTAATTTCATTGTTTCTTTAGCTGTAGCTTTGTCTCCCATTTTTTCGATCATCTCTGGTCCAGCACCGATGAATTTAACACCGTGCTCTTGACAGATTTTAGAGAATTTAGCATTCTCAGATAAGAATCCATATCCTGGGTGTATAGCGTCTGCATTCGTAATCTCAGCAGCAGCTATAATATTTGAAATCTTTAAATAAGATAAGTTACTTGGAGCAGGTCCGATACATACAGCCTCGTCCGCAAAGCGTACGTGTAAGCTATCTGCATCCGCAGTAGAGTAAACTGCTACAGTTTTTATGCCCATTTCTTTACATGTTCTGATAACACGTAGGGCAATTTCACCTCTATTAGCGATTAATATTTTTTTAAACATCTCTTGAAACTTTAATTTAACTTTAGTGTGTTTACTCCGTTAGAAAGTAAAATTGGTGTATTGTAAATTTCTTAAGATGGATCAACTAAGAATAATGGTTGATCAAATTCTACTGGAGAAGCATCGTCAACTAATACCTTAACGATTTTTCCAGAAATCTCAGATTCGATTTCGTTGAATAATTTCATTGCTTCGATTACACAAACTACATCTCCTGCTTTGATAGTTTTACCTACTTCTGCGAATGGTTCTTTATCTGGAGCTGGTTTTCTGTAGAATGTACCGATGATAGGTGATTTTACAGTGATGTATTTTGAATCTTCGTTAGGAGCTGTTTCTGTTGCAGCTACTGGAGCTACACCTTGTTGAGCTACTGGAGCTTGAGTTAAAGCTGGAGCTACTGGTACTTGTTGGATGTAAGTAGTTTCAGTATTACCTGTCTCAGTTGTTTTGATGGTGATTTTAAAATCATCCATTTCTAATTTTACTTCTGTAGCACCTGATTTCGCTACAAACTTGATTAAGTTTTGAATCTCTCTAATGTCCATACCTATGTATTGGTTAGTTGTTTTTATTTCGCTGTGTACGCCCACTTTAAGTACATTGCACCCCACGTGAAACCGCCTCCAAAAGTAGCGAAAATAATATTATCACCCTTTTTAAGTTGTTTTTCGTAATCGCAAAGTAGTAATGGTAAAGTGGCAGACGTTGTATTTCCGTATCTTTCGATATTCATTAACACCTTAGAATCATCTAATCCCATTCTGTGAGCTGTTGCATCGATGATTCGTTTGTTTGCTTGGTGTGCAGCTAGCCAAGTCACATCTTCTTGAGTAAGATTGTTGCGTTGCATTACTTTTTCACTTACGTCAGCCATATTAGATACAGCATATTTAAATACTGTTTTTCCATCTTGGAATACGTAGTGTTGTTTGTTTGCAACTGTTTCTGCACTTGCTGGTAGGATAGATCCACCTGCTTCTATTTTTAAAAACTCACGACCTACGCCGTCACTTCTTAAGTATTCGTCTTGTACTCCGTAACCTTCAGTATTAGGTTCGAATAAAACTGCTCCTGCTGCATCTCCAAATATGATACAAGTAGCACGGTCAGTATAGTCAATAATCGAAGACATCTTATCTGCTCCAATTAATAATACTTTCTTATATCTACCTGATTCTATATATGCAGAAGCTACTGACATACCATACAAAAAGCTAGAACAAGCTGCTTGTAAATCAAATGAAAATGCATTTGTTGCTCCAATTTTTGAGGCAACATACACTCCAGTAATTGCTACAGGCATATCTGGTGTAGCTGTTGATAATATTACACAGTCTATATCCTTAGGATCTGTACCAGATTTGCGTAATAAATCTTCTGCGGCTTTAATAGCCATATATGAAGCACCTTCTCCAGGTTTTTTAAGAATTCTTCTTTCTTTAATTCCTGTGCGGCTCGTTATCCATTCGTCGTTTGTGTCTACCAACTTTTCTAAGTCAACATTCGTCAACTTGTCTTCTGGTAGGTAACATCCAATCGCTGTAATGGCTGCGTGTATTTTTGTCATATGGTATTGCTTTACTTTATAAAAACATTCCAAAAAGAAGCGAAAATTACAAAAAAAAAACGAATTAACGGTTCTTTCGTGCTCTAAAGTACTTTTTTTGGGCTAAAACGCAAATTTCTGAAAAGCGAATAAACTACAATTTATTGAGTAAAACATACCTGAACATAGAAAATTCATACTATAGTATAGATTTATAACAATGTTTGGCAATATGAAGTACGATTAACGTGTCTTTTAAGTTTCTCTAAAATAGGTTATATACCAAAAAAAAACTCTCACACATTGTGAGAGTTAATTTGTACTTTGTTTAAAGCTTATGCCTCTACTTGAGCTGTTTTGTCAATTACAACTTGCCCTCTGTAGTACATTTTTCCTTCATGCCAGTAAGCTCTGTGATATAAGTGAGCTTCTCCTGTTACAGGACATGTAGCAATTGTTGGAGCCACAGCTTTGTAATGAGTTCTTCTCTTATCTCTTCTTGTTTTCGAGGTTTTTCTCTTAGGATGTGCCATTTTACTATATTATTTATCCGTTAATAGTTTCTTTAATTCTGCCCATCTAGGGTCAATATCTTTGTTTGTATTCTCTTCTTCTGTCTCTTCTTCTTCATCGTTCTCAAGGTCGTCTATTAAATCGAAGATTTCATCATCTTCATCATCAAATAAACCTCCGAAGTCATCGTCTTCATCTTTCTCCTCTTCGTGAACGTAACCTAGATAATCTAAAGCTTCTGAGTCTAATGTTCCGTCTTTTACTCCTGGGTGAACCCTTTTTTGAGGGATCGCCAGAACTATCATTTCATATATATACTGAGCTATGTCTATATGATGTGACGTATATGGGATAACTAGTATCTCATCGTGGTCATTATCAAAGACTTCTCCGAACTTTACTACCAAGTCAATTTCACTGTCTATTGGCAAGTCAAAATCCTGATTTGTCACATCACAAGGTACGTTTGCGAACCCTTTACTCGTGAAATGTAGCTCAAATAGATTAATTTTTTTGTCTAAAAGAACGTTTATTTCAGCATTTATATGATTGAAATCATCGTAGTTATAGTTTTCGAAAAAACTGTCATCTACTTTAAAATCAAACGAATGCTTTCCGTTTTTTAACCCTGTAAAAGGTATTAAAAAGTCTTTTTCAATATTCATGAAATACATGATTTGAGCGTGCAAAGATAAAAAATTATTATAATTACAAGCTAGTTATCAAATTTTTTTGTGCTAAAATCTTTTTCTTGAGGCTGTAATGGGTTTGCAGATGCTTCTAGATTTCTACTTCTATTGGTGTAAATATCAATAGCTAAGTATAGTGCTTCTTTAAATGATGTCTCATCTGCCGTTCCTTTTCCAGCTATTTCATAAGCAGTTCCGTGATCAGGAGAAGTTCTTATTTTGTCTAGACCTGCAGTGTAGTTTACCCCACTACCAAAAGAAAGTGCTTTGAAAGGAGCTAAACCTTGATCGTGATAGCATGCTATAACTGCATCAAAGTGTTTATGTGTTCCTGATCCGAAGAACCCATCTGCAGGGAACGGACCTGATACTAGAATACCTTGTTGATTTAGTTTCTCTACTGTTGGTTTTATAATTGTTAGTTCTTCTTGACCGATTACTCCACCATCACCTGCATGAGGATTTAATCCTAAGATAGCGATACGCGGTTTAAATATATTAAAATCTTGAATCAATGACGTATTGATTGTCTTCACCTTTTGTTGTATTAATTCTGGAGTGATTGCTTTTGCAACATCCTGAATAGGTAGGTGATCTGTTAATAAACCTATTTTTAAATCATCACTAACGAGTAACATTAGTGCTTGGCCTTCTAGTTGTTCATTTAAGTAATCAGTATGCCCTGGATATTTAAATTCCTCATCTACACTGTTATACTTGTTGATTGGAGCAGTTACTAATACATCTATCTCTCCTTTTTTTAATGCTTCAGTAGCAGCTATAAAAGATTTGATAGCGTATTTTCCTATTTGTGGATTGTTCTGACCAAAAGTGATATTAACGTTTTCTTTCCATAGGTTTAGAACATTCAACTTATTAGGTACGATTTGATCTAAACTATCTATTCCTTGTATATTAGTATTGCTGTTTATTATCTTTTTGACATAAGATAGCGGCTTTGAGTTTCCGAATATAACAGGAGTGCATAGTTCTAGCATTCTATTGTCTTCGAAACATTTGAGTATGACTTCACTGCCGATCCCATTTAGGTCCCCTATAGAGATTCCAACTTTTATAATTTCTTCCTTCTGGCTCATAGTATCGTCTAAATTATTCCTATTTTTGAAAGCAAATTTAATAAAAATAAATGGAGTTATGTTTACAGGGATAGTTGAAAACATTGGAAATATAAAAAGTATTGTAAAAGATCAAGAAAACTTGCATATTACTGTAGAATGTGCTTTTACTAATGAGTTACAGGTAGATCAGAGTGTACTACACAATGGTATTTGTCTTACTGTAGTATCTTTAGAAGAGGGGGCCTATACTGTCACTGCCATAAAAGAGACTATTGATGTAACGAGTATTGGCTTTTGGAAAGTAGGACAAGCTGTGAATTTAGAACGTGCTATGTTGATGAATGGTCGTTTAGATGGACATATTGTACAAGGTCATGTGGATCACACTGCTACTTGTATGAGTATCGAAGAAGTAGGAGGGAGTACATACTTTGGATTTGAATATAAGAACAATTCTCAACACGTGACTATAGAGAAGGGATCTATTACTATTGATGGTACTAGTCTTACAGTAGTGGACTCAGGTATTAATACTTTTAAAGTAGCAATAATTCCTTACACAATAGAGCATACTATTTTTAAGCAATATGAAGTGGGAACCGTTGTAAATCTTGAGTTCGATGTAGTTGGGAAGTATGTGTCTAAGTTGATACAAGTGAGGGGGTTAAATTAAAAATTTAGAATTTTAAGTTAACTATTGGAGCAAAATACTTTACTTTGCACCTGAAAAACAATAATATGAAGTTTAATTCGCAAAATAGTAATTTTGCAACAATGACTGATGAGGAGTTAGTGCAATTCATCGTTCAGAGTAGCAATA
>JBOFGJ010000893.1:0-4762 GCA_051649065.1 Flavobacterium sp.
TATGGAAATAGGGATCGTTCAGGACCCAAAGGTGAAGAAGTATTTGCCTTGGCTTGCTGCGTTAGCCATATTTATGCAGGCATTAGATGGGACTATCCTTAACACAGGATTACCTTCTATCGCTAAGAGTTTAGGAGAATCACCTTTAGAGATGCAGAGCGTTATTGTATCTTATACTTTGACAGTAGCCTTACTTATACCACTTAGTGGATGGCTTGCAGATCGTTTTGGGACGCGTAATATGCTGATGGTTGCCATTGGTACATTTACTTTAGGTTCGTTATTTTGTTCGATAGCCAATACCTTAGATCAACTTGTATTAGCACGTATATTTCAGGCTATAGGGGGATCTATGTTAGTACCTGTCGCTCGTCTTATCTTGATATATGCCTACCCAAAAGATCAACTACTAGGTATTATCAACTTCATTACCATACCAGCGCTTATCGGTCCTATGTTAGGTCCTACAGCAGGAGGTTTTCTAGTAGAGAAGTTCTCCTGGCATTGGATATTTTTGATTAATCTACCTGTAGGTATTGTCACTATGGTTTGGGCGAGAAAGGTCGTTCCTAACTTTACTAATACAGTAGGTAAGTTTGATCTTAAAGGTTGGCTTTTAATTAGTGGTGGATTAACCACTATCACACTAATTATAGAGCGATGGAACTCTCCTCAGTTTACAGCTATTACACTAGGGTTATTAGGTGTATTGACTATTATTTGTGTAGTTGGATATACTAGATATGCTAAGGACAATGCAAAAGCCTTAATCAGACTAAGCTTATTAAAGATAAAAACACTTAGAGTAGGACTTATCGGTAATTTAGTTACTCGTTTTGGAGTAGGAGGTATGCCATTAATGGTACCGTTGTTATTACAAGTAGGTTATGGATACTCAGCATTCTTTGCAGGATTAATGATGATACCACAGGCAGGAGCCAATCTTGTGTTTAGAAACTTTGTAATCCCTATAGTTCGCAAATTCGGATATAGAAACACCTTAATTGTCAATACGATATTGACAGGAATTATTATCTCGTGTTTCTTTTTTATCAATAAGAATACCCCAATGTGGATATTAGTATTATTGATGATTTGCAACGGAGCCTTTAATGCTATTCAATTCACTTCAATGAACACTATTGCACTAGCAGATCTTGACAGTGATACTTCTAGCGAAGGAAATACTCTATTATCTGTAACCCAACAATTGGCTATTAGTTTAGGAATATCTATTTCAGCTATGATTTTAATGATGTTCCAAAACAGTAGTATAGGTACCAATGATCAAGGAGTAGACGTGTTTAGATACACATTCTTAGTGATGGGAGTAATTACTATTTTATCTAGTCGTGTATTTGCAAGATTGAGTGCAGAGGCAGGAGCTAGTTTAGTAGAGAAACGCGAGTATAAAGAAAGCAAACAACAAGCAAACTAAATATGGAAAGATTATATTTTAGACCATTAGTCATAGAAGATAAAGAACAATTATTACATATCTATTCTGATAAAGATGCGATGCAGTATAGAGGTAGTAAACCTCTAGAGACAATAGAAGATGCAGAGCAAATGGTACTACAAGCGCATCAAGAATGGGAGAATAAGACTAAGATAAGAATGGCTGTAATACAAAAAGATACTGAAGTATTAATCGGAACAGCAATGTACTTCTTTGAGTCACCTACAGCTGTAGAAATAGGTTTTTCTATAGGAAGAGATTTCTGGAAATACGGCTTTGGACAAGAGGGCACAGAAGGCTTAATAGAGTATGTAAAGGCACACGAATCAGGAGTGACTACTATAATAGGTATCGCTCGTAGTGGAAACGAAAAGTCTATAAAGATGATGCAGAATATCGGGTTTACAGAGATAGCAGACTATGATGAGGAAGGCAAAAGGAGGTTTGAGTTAGTGATAAGAGATTAAATAATGAGTAATGTTTTTTTAATATCAGAGGAAGCATATTCTTAATTTTGTTAGCAAACACAAAAACAAACTACAAAACCCCAAAAAAAAACAAGCAAATGAAATACTACTGGAAAGACATCTTAGATCAAGACCAACAATGGAAAGCTTTAGAATTAACCGTAGAAGGGCTAACAGCACCAACCATGCAGTTGTTGAGCGGCTCTAATTGGAAGATGAAGTTAGTTTGTGAAGACAAGCCTGTAATGTGGGGACTTATCAGTAGAGATTTCTGTGATATTGGGTTAGTGCGCACATTTGAAGAAGACAGTAGATTAATAAAGAATATTAACTCTGAAGAAGTAGAGAAGCGCAAAGGACTTTCTACAGAAGAGCGTTTAAAGTCATGGTCTCGCTATTTTGCAGAAGAGATGGTGCAAGCAGACAAACACTTCTTCTATGATTCTATATGGCTTTTCGAAGGTTATAAAGACTTTGCTTCACCACCTAATTACGGAACAACGATAGCGGCTGAGGATGACTTTGACCCGTTTACCTATGCGTGTTGGGATAGAGAATTGTTGTACTCACGCAAAGTAGATGAGTATTCAGGGCGTTTAAAGTGGTGGAGAAAGAAAGCGATAGAAGGATCACTACCACCTGTATTTGCTTGGTATATTCCATCTTTGGGAGGATATTGGATTATTGATGGTAACTATAGATTGCGCGCAGCTATCTTAGAGAAAAAAGATATCCCAGTGGTATTAGCGTATTCAGGAGAGTATAAAGAAGCTATTATGAACCCTGATTATCAAAGAGGGATATTACACTCTTTAGAGAAAGCAAGCTTAAGTAAAACACCTCCAAGTGAACAGACACAGGAGTCAATGAATAGACACTTAATGCAAGCTTTTGATGATAGACCTTACTTTCAACAGAAAACAGTGGCAAGGGTAAAGATCAAGTCTAATGAAGAATGGTTATCAGAAGTAAGAGAGTACCTGACAGTTATAAGCTATTCAGAAAAAGAGAAGTATATACAATGCCTTGAAAATGAATTGTAGTTTCCTTTTTGTATTACCTCAATATGAAGGGATAAGTGTTATTAGCAAGACAGTAGGGACGTAATACTTTACGTCCACAAGTGCAGAGGTCAAAACAATAAAAAATAGCACTACATTTATACTTCATTAATCCAATGTATTCTATGCAGTTACACTTCGTGATTTTAGGTTGCTTACTCTTATCCTTGTTCTCTTGTCAAGACAAGGCTTATGAGCAAGACTATGTCATTTATGAGGTAAATCCTAAACAGGAGGCTATAGAGATGTATTATCACAACGAAAAGTCAGTGCCTATTCGCAGTTTAGGTAATCTTAAAGAGTTCTTAGCTCTTAGAAATAAAGAACTAATATTCGCGATGAATGGTGGGATGTTTGAACCGAATAATGCACCTAAAGGACTGTATATAGAGAAAGGGCAGCAACTCCAAGCTTTAGATACTTTAGTAGGAGGTAAGGGGAATTTCTATTTACCACCGAATGGAGTGTTTTATTTGACAGAAGACAACAAAGCTGATATAGTGGTAACCTCTGAATTTAAATCGCATACATCTATAAAGTATGCTACCCAATCAGGGCCAGTGCTATTAGTAGATGGGCAGATAAACAAGGTGTTTACTTCAGGTTCGACTAATCTCAATATCCGCAATGGAGTAGGAATAAAGCCAACAGGAGAGGTCATCTTCGCCATGTCTAAAGAGAAAGTAAATTTCTATGACTTTGCTAAGTTGTTTCAAGATATGGGATGTATAAATGCACTGTATTTGGATGGCTTTGTGTCAAGAGCATACCTTCCTTCTAAAGGATGGATACAGACAGATGGAGACTTCGGAGTGATCATCGCTATCTCTCAGTCTAAAAAATAAATATCATTTAAATGATGAATACATGGGAGCTACCTTGCATTAGGTGGTTCCCATTTTTTGTACCCCTCTGTAACAAAAAACTCCGCTGTCCCTCCGCTATGAGTCCGTAGTGAGTCCGTTAAATCAATAAAAACAACGGAGTCATAACGTATTCACTACTTAGTCAATCAGGACATATTTAATCGAGGATAAATGGGGGATAAATACTGAATTAATATAGGTTGTAAATAGAACAATATTTAAGAATATCCCTTATTTCCATTACAGACTTTATTCTTTAAAATAGTATCTTTCGGCTCTCGGAAAAGTGCGAAATCACGAGAAACCAAAAAAACAAAACAACAACAAACTACCACTATGAGTAAAGACATATTTTATACCCAATTAGAACAGTTAGTAGAGGCGGGGAATACTACAGAAGTACTTGCGCTACTGAAAAATACTCCAACAGAAGAACGATTAAAATACACAAAGAAGATCTCTAAGTTAGGGAAGTACTACCAAGAGTATGTATTAGAAGAAGGCAAGTCCAATTCGTATGGATATAGAGGGAATGGTGAGCAACGATCAGCAGTTAGTTTAGCTGTATTGGCGTCGTGTACTTATAAAGACTTTAATGGAATATGGTTTATAGCAGAGAGTGAGTTTAATCAAGTGTTAGAGTGGTATATACCAGATTGGTTAGGAGAATATGTCAATGATAGAGCCACTGAAGGGTGGATACGTGCACCTTTTAATGAGATAGGTTATGTGTATGAGCTAAACGAAAAAGGAGTGTTTAAGACTCCACTGACAGAGCGTACCTGGGCAACTATAATGGTGAGTTTTAGCAATGTGGAGTTGTTTGATAAATATCCTGCCTTGTTAGAGAAGCAGTTTTGGTATCTGTTTGATCATGAGGTGAGTATTAATTATCATTCTTGGGATGAG
>JBOFGJ010000894.1:0-2557 GCA_051649065.1 Flavobacterium sp.
AGTAAGCATTCATTACTAATGGTGAGTAAAGAGTTGCCAGAGCTACTTTATTTTGGTTCAACAGGTTTAATGAAACTTCGCTTAATGAAGTTACAGCTTAATCAAGGTGTGAGTAATCCAAAAGGTTTCGATCATATAGAACTATCACCTCGATTAAAGAAGATTCAAGGTGCTTATTGGGAAGCGATACAGCACTTTAATATCGTCCTTTATCTAGGGCCAGAACTATTAACAGGGATACTTTATGACATAGAATACTTCTATAAAACGGATATGATGTCTTTAGAAAATAAGAATGTACTAATAGCAGAGATAGCAGAGATATTAGACCTAATCAGTGATATCGGATGCAAAGGAGAGTATAAGGGGAAGAAAATAGACTTGTATATCTCTCATTTGGCAATAGAGTTATCACACACTTGTTTAGTATCAGATGGGCTAGAAGCAACTGTTCTAGACTTAAATTATCCAAATACACTACTGTCCTTTGATCGAGCATTTAATCAAGCACAGACACATAGGTTGAATGTCATCAAGCGTACCTCAACATTGATTAGTCAATCAGGAGAAATGGAGAAGACTGCCTATTTAAATAAACACAGAGAATTATTACGATAAAAAAAGAGCAACTAATTGCTCTTTTTTTGTACCTCTATTTTGCTCAGTAGACTAAATATAGATACTAAATAGCTTTTTAACCCAGATTAAGCAAGTATTTTGTGCTAACCGACAATCTTAGTGCTATTTCTGTCTTTAATAGACAAAAATGGACTTATGTAATAAAAAAATAAGTTGTTATTTTAACTAATTCAAATGGATAAGAGAGAAAGGATATTTAATCCAGAATCAGCGTTAGTTAAATACTATAAATAAATGCTACTGCATAGCTCTTTCATTAGCTCTATAGCCATACTATAGTATGCTTTAGTCACTAATTTAGGCCTATTTTGTATAATTGCTTTTCGTTTATATATCTATCGAACATTCTGGATTTAATTTATTAAAAAGACAAGTAATGAAAGGGTCGAAATGGCTGAAGTTTACAGTATTATATGTAGGGGCAATAGTTTTGTCTATTAGCCAAATGAAGATATCGCCTACAGCGATTAGGGAGGCTTTTATTAGTACTTTAGGTCTTACACCTTTAGAAGTCTCTATTTATGTATCAGTTTTTGCGTTTGCACCTGTTTTTTTAGCATTGCCAGGAGGAAGCTTAGTCAAGCGTTTCGGAGCGAAGAAAGTCAGTATACTAGTAATGGTAGCACTGTTTATAGGCAATCTGTTAGGTTATTATAGTCGTTCTTTTTCTTTGATGTTGATAGCGCGTATTATAGAGGGGATGTCTTTCTCGTTTATAATGGTCAGTAGTATGATGCTTTTGACACATTGGTTTAAAGAGAAAGGGCATGGGCTAGCAGTTGGGATATTTGTTACTTTCTCCGCATTGGGCTACGCGATAGTGATTTACATATTGCCTGTGCTGTATGAGCGATATGGACTCTCTAATATATACTTGTATTTAGCGATAGTATCTGCTGTAATAGCTGTCTTTTACGCTCTGTTATTTGATGATGCAAATGCAAGTGAAACAATAACAGCTAGCCAACCTTCTTTATTGATTACATTAAAGAATGGAACAGTGCTTAAATTGGCATTAGCGATGGCGATATTGAGTTTTATTCTCTTTACATTTCTAGATAGTTATCCGACTTTATTTAAGGAAGTAAACAAATTGTCTTTAGAAGAATCAAGTCTAAATGCTATCCTATTTGGATTAGCAGGGATTCCCGCGGGTATTCTCATTGGTTTTTTAATAGAGAAGACTAAGAGACCTATTCTTATAGGTGTTTATTCTTTCTTATTTATGGCATTAGCCTGTTTTATGGCAGATAGGTTACCTGGTTCAGCAGTTGTCATTCAGGTTATATTACTTACTACGTGTATTAGTTTTGCCTCAACGTGTATTGTATCAGCAGTTCCTAAAGTAATAAAAGAACAGAGTCAACTAGAGGATAGCTTTGCAGTAATCTACTTATTCTATTATATAGGTGCACTTATTGGAATCCCTATGGTATCTAGTATAGTGTCTTTTGGAAGTTGGGGAGTAGCATTGTTATTCTTAACAGCATTAGCATTAGTAGCAGCATTATTATTAACACCATTTACAAGAATAGAAAAACAATATATATAATTAAATCCAGATGAAGCATTAGCCAAATACTGCAAAGTATTTCTACTTCATATCTCTTTCATTTCTTCTAAAACCATACTACAGTATGCTGTTAGAATAAATTCAGAGCTATTTTGTATAATAACTTTTCGTTTATATGTCTATCGCTTAATCCGGGTTAAAAAAAACAGAAATATGGCAAATAAAGATTTTCAACCAGGTATTGAACAAGCAAGAGCTTTAGATCAACAAGATGTCCTTGGTAAGTATAGAAGTAGATTCTTTCCATTAACAGATAATAAAGTCTATATGGATGGTAACTCATTAGGGCTAGCATCTATAGATGCTGAGAAGGCATTATTAAAAGTAATGGATGTATGGAAAAAA
>JBOFGJ010000895.1:0-1794 GCA_051649065.1 Flavobacterium sp.
AATGTATTGTTATATGATAAATTCACATTAGGAGCAGCGTATCGCTGGGATGCAGCAGTAAGTGCATTGGCAGGATTCCAAGTGAATGACAATATGTTTATTGGATATTCTTATGATTTTGACACTACTAATTTAAAACATTACAACTCAGGATCACACGAGATCTTTATGAGATTTGAGTTGTTTAACCGTCGCAGTACGATTAATGCACCTCGATTCTTCTAATAGAATCAAGAGAAAAAAGAAAGTATGAGAAAAGAGCTATTGAAAATAAGCTTATTCGGTATGCTATTACTGGCAGGAGTACAAGCTCAGGCTCAAAAAGTAGCAGAGAAGAAAGCTGATAAAGAATATCAGACCCAAGCTTATGTAGATGCAATCAAGATTTATGAGCGCATCGCAGGTAAGGGATACACTAACGCAGATATGCTGAAGAAACTAGCAGATGCGTATTACTTTAATGGAAAGTTACCAGAGGCTAATCAGTGGTATGCACAGTTGTTTGACGGTGAGTATGACGATAAAGGCAAGGAGGCTATCCCCTCAGAGTATTACTATCGCTACGCTCAGACGCTAAAATCTGTAGAGAACTACGACAAGTCAGGTCATATGATGCAGGAGTTCGCTAAGTTAGAAGGGAACGACTCGAGAGCTCAGCTTTTTGAAGCAAGTAAGGACCGCTACCTAAAAGAGATAGAGAACAATTCAGATCGTTATGATCTCAAGAATATCGGAGTGAATACTGCGTATTCAGATTATGGGGCTACATTATATGGAGATCAGTTAATCTATACGTCAGCGCGTCAGACAGACCATCAGTCAGGTAAGCGATTACACGATTGGACTAATGAGAGTTTTACTAGTTTATTTAGCACGAAGATTAACGCAGATGGAACATTTGATGAGCCAGTGAAGTTTGCACCAGAGTTAGACACTAAAGTAAACGAGGCTACGGCTGTGTTTACAGCAGATGGCAAGACGATGTACTTCACGCGTAATAATACAAGTGTAAAAGGAAAGAGACGTCTAAATAAAGAGAATTCTACTTTATTAAAGATATACAAAGCAACGTTATCAGAAGAAGGCAAATGGGTAAATGTAGAGGAGTTACCGTTTAACTCGGACAACTTTAATACAGCTCACCCAGCACTTACCCCAGATGATAAATGGCTTTACTTCTCATCAGACAGAGAAGGCACTATCGGTCAGTCAGATATCTTTAGAGTGGCATTATACCCAACAGGCGAATACGGAAGCGTAGAGAATGTAGGGAAGAAAGTAAATACATCAGGAAGAGAGACTTTTCCGTTTATCTCTAAAGATCACTTCTTGTTCTTCAGTTCGGATGGACATCCAGGATTAGGAGGATTAGACGTGTTCGTAGCCAAGATAAACGTAGATGGAAGCATCGGACAGGTTACTAATATGGGAACGCCTATAAACAGTAGTACAGATGACTTTGGGTTCTATGTAGACAAGAAAACTCGCAAAGGTTTTGTAAGTTCAAATAGAGCTAACTCAGTAGGAGGAGATGATATTTACTTCTTTATGGAGAAAGTATGTCACCAGATTTTAGAGGGTATTGTGCTAGACAAGGATACACAAGAGGTATTAGCCAATGCTAAAGTGACTATCTATAACAATGCATATACTGCCATAGGAGAGCTTATTACAGATGATAAGGGATACTATAGAGTAGAGGATTTAGACTGTAATAAGAAGTACCGTCTGAAGGCAGAAGCACCAAAGTATAATACAGAAGAAGTATTGGTGTTGATGGACGCTAAGGCAGGA
>JBOFGJ010000896.1:0-1864 GCA_051649065.1 Flavobacterium sp.
TCTGGGTTAAAGTATCTATTTATTCAAAAAAATTAAAAAGTATATCTTGCAGCGTATAATTATCTTTAGATAAAATCATTTAAAATCTTATGAAACAAAATATCTTAAGCTACATTCATAAATACAATGGTCATATCACATATGATACATTAACTTCTATAAATTTCGATTTAAGGATAGACACAATTTTAGATGAATTAACAGAGGATTTACTACAAGCAGAATTACCTAACAACTGTTTATTAGATATAGGTTGGTATCCGGAGTTTAATAGTAAGGGAAATTTCGCAGTGCAGGTGATAATGGATATGGATTGGGAAAAGCCTCTATTTAAAGAGAATTGTTATACTTTAGAGCAATTATATACAGTTGTAAAAAAAGGTTTGAGCTGCTATAAACTAAAATCTACTTTATGACACATAGTGACCTATTATTATCAATGATACCAGCATTCTTAGGAGCAATAGCTCCTAAGAATGCTGGTATCTCTTATGATTATACAGAGGATACTATCACTATTTATGGATACTTAGACAGCATTCCTACAGATGAGGATTATGAAACCATAGATATCGTCATAACAGAAATAATGGCTTCATTACCGAATATATTATTTCAAAAAATAGTACTAACTAACACGACTGCTCTTGTTTCAGAACTGAAGCATTACAAGGGGTGGTTCTATATTCGAAAAGAATAGATATCTCTTAGCAACTCTTATTATCTTTAAACAACGTTAAAGCTTCTTTTAAAAAGGCATTATTGTTTAAATTAGCAAAAAATAAACATTATGCCTTTAGATAAAATTACATTCCAAGAGTCAGGCTATTTTTCAAAACTAATGGTAGATTATCTCAATCAAAAAGATAGTCTAAAACACTTATATAACCACTTCCCTACTATAGAAAACTTTAAACATCAGCTAGATGAGAAAGCCACAAACTACTCTAAGGAGCATAGAGCTGTACTCTGTCAGGCGCTGTTTAGTCAATATAAAAACACCAATACTTCGGAGAAGACATTGGTAAATATAAATGCATTAGCACAAGAAAATACATTTACGGTGACTACTGGTCATCAACTAAACTTGTTCACTGGACCACTGTATTTCTTATACAAGATTATCTCAGTGATTAACTTAGCCAAACAACTTAAATCTCAATATCCGGAGCAGAACTTCGTGCCTATATATTGGATGGCAACAGAAGATCACGACTTCGAAGAGATTAATCACTTCGTCTTTGAAGAGAAAGTCATTTGTTGGAATAGAGAGAGCAAAGGACCTGTGGGGCGATTAAACACAGAGGGACTAGATAAAGTATTTGAGGTATTTAAATCTCATATCGGCGCAGGTAATAACGCTAATCGTATCAAAGCATTATTTGAAAATGCTTATCTAAAACACAACAATCTAACTGATGCAACACGTTACTTAGCCAATGAGCTATTTGCTGAGTATGGATTAGTTATCCTAGATGGTGATGATACTGAATTGAAACGATTATTCACTCCTCACATCAAAGAGGAATTAATCAACCAAAGTGCTATCACAGAAGTCGAAAAAAGCTACAACACTTTATCAGAATATTTCATACAGGTGAATCCTCGTGAGATTAACCTATTCTACATCCAAGATAATCTGAGAGAGCGTATCATCTATGAAGATGAAGTATATAAAGTGAACAACACAGCTATCACGTTTACTAAAGAAGATATATTAGCAGAACTAGAAGTTCATCCAGAGAACTTCAGTCCTAATGTGATAATGCGCCCTTTATATCAAGAAGTGATACTACCGAATCTGTGTTATACAGGTGGTGGTGGAGAATTAGCATATTGGTTAGAGTTAAAGAAAGTTTTTGAT
>JBOFGJ010000897.1:0-7663 GCA_051649065.1 Flavobacterium sp.
CGTCAGCTTGCTCTTGAGTTAAAGCTCCTTTGTTAACTCCACCTTGTAAGTGGTGTTTTAACATTGCTCCTTTGTAAGAAAGTAATGTTCTAGCAGTATCTGTAGGTTGAGCACCGTTGAATAACCATTTAACAGCAGCATCAACATTTAATTCTACAGTTGCAGGGTTAGTGTTAGGATTGTAAGTTCCGATTTTCTCTAAGAATTTACCATCTCTTTTTGCGCGTGCATCAGCAGCTACTACCCAGTAAAAAGGTTTTCCTTTTTTACCGTGTCTTTGTAATCTAATTTTTACAGACATAATTAATTTAATTAGTTGAGGTACCCGACCTCGGTTTTATAATTTCGGCAAAGGTAGTATTTATTTTGACGCAACAGAATATAAAAATAACTTTTTTAAAATTCTATTGTGTTGATTATGTGTTGTTTTCTGTGAATGTCACTTTTGCTATGAAGGTTTTTTTCGGTAGATAGTACTTAAACTACTATCTTGAGTATTGGTTTTCGTTAGTAGGGTAACTGTAGAACTGTATTGTTTTTTATCTTCAAAATTCGAGTATATTAGATCTATTGAATGAAGTCATTTAATCTAGACTAAGCGATAGACATATAAACAAAGTATTTGGCTAATGCTGATTCAGGATTTAAGTTATTATTTTCTTTTTTAACTATCACATTGTCAGTATGTTAAATGCTTATATTTTAGCAGGTTTACAATTTGGATATTTACTTGAAAGTAAAAATAATTTGATTTTAATATGTATATTTGCAAGGTGTTAAATGTCAATATTTAGCAATTTTTCAGACCAATCTTCAAGGTCAATTCTTAAAATAATCAAAGCATCCAATAATAGAGGGAATTTAAGCATTTTTATGCTATTTTGGTTTGGGTCAGTCCATAGTGAGTCCGTAATGAGTCCGTAGTGACTCCATTAGAACAGCCATTTTAATGGAGTTACTATAGACTTACTATGCTATCTGCGTGCATTCATATAAAAGGAGATTGGAACATTTTTAAAAGAAGCTAGTAATAGAGTGGCTTTGGATTGGGAAAGGGTAAATTAGGTATGATCCTTATGAGATAGGATTGTTGGTTTTCAATGAAATAGGAATAAATATAGAATTGCAAAAATACGAATGTAAATTGAAGGTATAGAAAGTGATAGACTAGATGGATGCTTATTTTTGGATACTACTTAGTATGCTAAGTAGAGTCTGTTAACTTCTAAGTTATTCAGTAATTATTAAAAGTTAATATTTTATTAAAATAAAGCTTTTTAGTGTGAGTAAAATACTATATTTTTGTATTCGCTGTTATTAAAGAAGATAGTTAAGAAATATGAGAAAGATAATAGGTGTATTTTTATTGATTTTAGGGTTGGGATTCATCGCTTGTGAGAATGAAACGAAGAATGGTGATCCTAGTATTATCGCTATGGTCAACAATGACTTGTTTAAAACTAAACAAGGAAATGAAGATAAGGAGATTAATTCTATGAAGTTTGAAACTTGGAGACCACAATTTAGTGAGTTAAAGGTAGCGAATGAAAATGTATTCTATCTTAAAGCTGAGACTGATACTACATTGTTTTCAATAAGAGTTCCTTATACACTGTTTGAAAATCAAGAAAAGAGAAGTTTTGATTTCGGAGACGTAGTGCAAGCTACAACTACTGAAAATGATAAAGAAGTGGCCTTTGCTACTTATAGAGTTTATGAAAATAAGAATACCAGAACACTTATCGCTATCTATAAAACACATACTGATGAAAAAGTAGTGGGCAATGCAGGGCTATTTAGCTATGCTCCTGATGATAAGCAAGTACCTGGTACGATAACAGCTAGCTTTAATGCTAATATGAGAAAAGAGAAACCAGAAGGTTTTGATAAGTTTACTAAAAAGCAAGTTGAGCTGTATAATAATTTGACTGATGTTAAGACATTCCAAGACGGGGTGATATACAGAATGCCTGTCAGCGCTGGGAAATAGTTTAATTAAGAATTAAGAATTGTTTGCCTACGGCATTGTATTTAATTACGAATAAGATATAGTAAGACTGCTCTGAATAAGGGCGGTCTTTTTTTTAATTAAGAATTAAGAATTAAGAATTAAGAATTAAGAATTAAGAATTAAGAATTAAGAATTAAGATTGTGCTTAAGGAATTGCTTTTATATAGATACTGTCACGACATCACGACATCACAACATCACGACATCACAACTTCACAACATCACGACATCACAACATCACAACATCACTACTCCACAAAAGAACAACTCCACAACTTCACAAAAGTTTTGTAACTTTGTGTTTTAGACTATTCTACCTTTATTTAGGTTAACATTCATATAATCAATCATGTATTTAATTTTTGATACCGAAACAACGGGACTTCCTAAAAGTTGGCAAGCACCTATTACTGATACTGATAACTGGCCTCGATGTGTACAGATCGCTTGGCAGTTACACGATGAGTATGGGAAGTTGATAGAGCATCAGGATTATTTGATCAAGCCTGAAGGATATAATATTCCCTATGATGCTGAACGTATACACGGTATTTCTACTGAGTTAGCAGAGCAGCAGGGTATCTCGTTAGAAGAAGCCTTAGCACACTTTAATATTGCACTGTCTAAGACGAAGTTCATCGTAGGTCAGAACCTTGGTTTTGACTTGAATATTATGGGGTGTGAGTTTTACCGTAAGGGAGTGGATAGTATTATGGCGCAACTACCTGTATTAGATACCTGTACTGAGGTGACAGCAGAGATGCTTAAATTGCCTGGAGGTAGGGGAGGGCGATTTAAGCTTCCTACACTTACTGAGTTACACACATTTTTATTTGGTGTGCCATTCGGAGAGGCGCATAATGCTACTGCCGATGTGGAGGCAACAACGCGCTGTTTCTTAGAATTGATAAAGCATGATACGTTTTCAGCTAAGGAGTTACAACAAGATGAAGACTATGTAAAACGTTATCGCGAGGCAAATCCAGAACCATTCCAGTTAATAGGACTTAAACACATCAATTTACAGAAAGCTTCTGAAGAGATTAGAAAGAAGTTAGCTAAGCAAGAGAGTGGTACTTCAGTAGAAGTTTCTGACCATGCTAGAGAACTACTTGATAATGCTAAGTTCGCTCACCTGCATGTGCACAGTCAGTTCTCTATCTTACAGTCTACAATAGCGATTAATAATTTAGTAAAGAAAGCAGGAGAATATGATATGTCTGCTGTGGCGATAACAGACCACGGTAATATGATGGGTGCATTCCACTTCGTTATGGCTGTGAATAATCATAATAAAGGAATTGAAGCAAAGAATAAAGAGCGTGTTGAGAATGGTGAAGAGCCATTACAGACGCTTACACCTATTGTAGGGTGTGAGTTCTTTGTTTGTGAAAACCATACAGATAAAACCAAAAAAGACAATGGTTATCAAGTGGTTTTACTTGCTAAAAATAAGGCTGGGTATCACAACCTAGCGAAGATGGCATCTATCGCTTATACAGATGGTTTTTACTATGTACCTCGTATTGATAAGGAAGTAGTGGAGCAGTATAAAGAAGATGTTATTGTGTTGACAGGTAACTTATATGGAGAGGTGCCTGGGAAGATATTAAACGTAGGAGAACGCCAAGCTGAAGAAGCCTTACTATGGTGGAAAAAGCAGTTCGGAGAGGATCTATATATAGAGTTAATGCGACATAATCAGGAAGATGAAAATCGCGTAAACAAGGCATTAGTAGAGTTAGCTCGTAAACATAACGTGAAATTAATAGCGACTAATAATGCTTATTATTTAGATAAAAAAGATGCAAATGCACACGACATTTTGTTATGTGTAAAAGAAGGTGAGAAACAATCAACTCCTATCGGTAGAGGTCGTGGATATAGATATGGACTTCCTAATCAGGAGTATTATTTTAAGTCTTCTGATGAAATGAAGGAGTTGTTCGAAGACTTGCCAGAGGCAATTTATAATATACAGGAAATAGTAAATAAGGTAGAGCCATTCGTACTTCACCGTGATGTACTACTTCCTAAATTTGATATACCTGAGGAGTTTCAAGATGCACGAGATTTAGAAGGTGATGGAACTGGAAAGAGAGGAGAGAATAATTTCTTAAAGCACCTTACTTATATAGGTGCAGAGAAGAGATATCCAGTGATAACAGATGAGATTCGTGAGCGTTTAGATTTTGAGTTGGCAACTATTGAGAAAACGGGGTATCCTGGATATTTCTTGATTGTACAAGATTTTATTGCCGCAGCCAGAGATATGGGGGTATCTGTAGGGCCAGGTCGTGGATCAGCAGCAGGATCAGCAGTAGCTTATTGTCTGTGGATCACTAATCTTGATCCTATTGAATATGATCTTCTTTTTGAGCGTTTCCTTAATCCTGACCGTGTATCGATGCCCGATATTGATATTGACTTTGACGATGAGGGACGAGGACGAGTAATGGATTATGTAATCAATAAGTATGGAGCTAGTCAAGTAGCACAGATTATTACTTATGGTAAGATGGCAACTAAATCTGCTATTCGAGATACAGCTAGGGTGCTAGATTTACCATTGTTTGAAGCAGACAGAATAGCTAAGCTTATCCCAGGTATGATGCCTTCTAAGTGGAACTTAAATAGATTCTTAACAGAAGATGAGAATGCTGTGAAAGCTGTGTTGCGTTCAGAGGAATTTGATAAAGTAAAAGAATTAATTGCTCTAGCTCAGGATGGTTCGCTAGCAGCAGAGACCATACAGCAAGCGAAAATATTAGAAGGTTCGATGCGTAATACAGGTATACATGCCTGTGGAGTAATTATTACTCCAGATGATATTACGAAGTTCGTACCTGTGACGTTAGCTAAAGATTCTGATTTGTATGTTACTCAGTTCGATAACTCAGTAGCGGAAAGTGCCGGATTGTTAAAGATGGACTTTTTAGGGTTAAAGACATTGACTCTGATTAAGGACACTATCAAATTGGTTAAGTATCGCACAGGAATTGAAATAGATCCTGACAAGATACCTATTGATGATGTGAAGACTTATGAATTGTTCCAGAGAGGAGAGACTATAGGGGTGTTTCAGTATGAATCTGCAGGTATGCAGAAGTATATGCGAGAGCTAAAGCCTACTGTGTTTGCCGATTTGATTGCAATGAATGCCTTATATCGTCCAGGACCTTTAGAGTACATTCCATCGTTTATTCGCCGTAAGAACGGTGAGGAACCTATCGTATATGACTTAGATGCTTGTGAGGAGTATTTAAAAGAAACATACGGTATTACTGTATATCAAGAGCAGGTAATGCTTCTGTCACAGAAGTTGGCTGGATTTACTAAAGGTGAAGCCGATGTATTGCGTAAAGCGATGGGTAAGAAACAGAAAGAGGTACTAGATAAGATGAAACCACAGTTCGTAGCACAAGCTTCGGCGAAAGGTCATGCAGAACCGATGTTAGAGAAGATATGGAAAGACTGGGAGGCATTTGCTTCTTATGCATTTAACAAGTCTCACTCGACCTGCTATGCGTGGATAGCCTACCAGACTGCTTATCTTAAAGCGCATTACCCAGCAGAATATATGGCGGCAGTACTGTCAAATAATATGAATGATATTAAGTCCGTGACTTTCTTTATGGAAGAGTGTAAACGAATGGGTTTACAGGTATTAGGACCAGATGTGAATGAGTCATTCTATAAGTTTACAGTAAATGACAACTATGATTTGCGTTTCGGGATGGGTGCTATTAAAGGCGTGGGCCAAGGTGCTGTAAATACTATCGTAGAGAATAGAAAAGATGGATTGTATACTTCTGTATTTGATTTGTCTAAACGTATTGATTTGAGATCAGCGAATAAGAAAGCTTTTGAGAATTTAGCATTAGCTGGGGGATTTGATTGCTTTAAAAATACACATAGAGCTCAATATTTTCACATGGATCCGAGTGATAATATAGTGTTCTTAGAAAAGGCTATTCGCTTTGGAGCAAAGTCTCAGGAGAATGATAATTCTTCTCAGTTTAGTTTGTTTGGAGAGAGTAGTGAGGTGCAGATAGCTGAACCATTATTGCCAATCTGTGAGGAATGGAGTACAATGGAAAAGTTGGCGAAAGAAAAAGAAGTGGTAGGTATCTATATTTCAGGACATCCACTAGATGACTTTAGATTTGAGATGAAATATTTCTGTAATGTAAGAGTAGAAGAGTTAGTTAATCTAGTTCCATTTACAGGACGTAATGTTATGTTCGGCGGTATGATTAGTGATGTGCAATTCCGTACATCTGCTAAAGGAAAAGACTGGGCGATGTTTACTGTAGAAGGGTATGATGAGAGTTTTGAGTTTAGAATGTTTAATGAAGAGTTTTTGAAGTTTAGACATTTCTTGTTAAACAATACATTTGTCTTTATTAAGATTTTGGTTAAAGAAGGATGGATAAAGAAAGAGACAGGAGAGAAGACAGAGCCGCGTATACAGTTTATGGAAATGAAGTTGCTGCACGAGGTTATTCCTACTTTTGCAAAGAAGTTGACTGTTGTGATGAATGTGAGAGATATTGCTTCTAGACGAGTAGAATTGATAAAAGATGCATTTAATAGATATCAGGGAGATAGCTATGTAAACTTTGAGATATTAGAGATAGAGCGTATACAAAAAGAGCCTACATTGATAACACCAGTGATAAGAATGAATGAGTCAGATGATGATGAGAATGCGGTAGATAGTTTCGATGAAGAAACCGAGATAACTGTAGATGTACCTGAATTTAAGGTTGTCAATAGATTAGAGATGACTAGCCGTAATAGTAGAGTGAATATTACCGCGGAGTTGTTAGAGGAACTAGAGGGGTTACATGTGGATTTTAAATTAAACTAATAGATATGATACTTTTTGATAATGGTTTTATAGATAAAAATAATTATTACTATATCATTAAGTATAATAAATTTACTAAGTTTGTTGATATAATATAAAAGCAAAGAATAATGGCATTAGAAATAACAGATGCTACTTTTGAAGAAGTAGTATTAAAATCAGACAAACCAGTAGTGGTTGACTTTTGGGCAGTATGGTGTGGACCTTGTAAAATGTTAGGGCCAGTAGTTGAAGAATTAAGTGCAGAATACGATGGTAAAGCTGTAGTTGGTAAAGTTGACGTTGATGCAAATCAAGAATTCGCTGCTAAATACGGTGTAAGAAATATCCCAACTGTATTAATCTTTAAAGATGGTGAAGTAGTAGGACGCCAAGTAGGTGTAGCTCCAAAGAAAACTTATGCTGAGGCAATAGACGCTCTATTGTAATCAAAAGAATGAATATATGTATATGAAGGCTCTCAGTAATGGGAGCCTTTTTTAATCCAGCACATTGCCAATTCTACTGTATAGTTCTTTCATTAGCTCTATAACCATACTATAGTATGCTGAAATTACTAATTCAGAGCTATTTTGTATAATTGCTTTTCGTTTATCTGTCTATCGCTTAGTCTGGGTTTAAATTCGTAATTATTTAGTCTCCACCACAGCCACCACAGCCTCCGCCACCACATGAGCTACCACAAGAGCTGCTGTTAGAGCTGCTGTTAGAGCTTCCACAGCTACTACTATCACTACTACAGCTATTGCTGCTGTTGTTTAGATTATATGATGTGTGTG
>JBOFGJ010000898.1:0-1157 GCA_051649065.1 Flavobacterium sp.
CTATTGAGGGTGAAGGTGTGTTATCATTGGTGAATTATTCAACAAAGTTAGTTGATTTACCTCTGATTATCTTATCTTCTACATTTAGCTTAATTATGCTCCCTCTTCTTTCAGGAAAGCACGCCTCTGGTGATGAAAATGGCTTTGTCATGGCTGCAAAGTTGGTGGTTACGCTTGTTATAGTTATATCACTCTTAGTGTTGATACCTCTTAATATTCATTCAAACCTAGCTGTACAAGCTGTATATAGTTGGGGATCTTTAAGTTCTCTTCAAAATGATATTATTGCAAAGTATTTATCGATTTATTCTTTTTCATTACCATTTCAGTGTGTGAATATCATAATACTTGCTATATTTTCTGCACGAAGAGATACCAAAACTCCGTTTTATATCACAACAGGATTGGGTTTATTGTTGTTTTGTTATTTGTTGTTAATGAAACCTAGCGTTGAACAACTTATGTGGTCTCTAGTAGTTTTTTATCTTTTCATGTCATTAATGTTTGTCATTACAATGAAATTAATTCATGGTTTTTTATTGTTGGGTGGTCGACGATGGTTTATTTTTAGAAGTGTTATATTGCTGAGCCTAACATTCTTATGTATGACTTTTACAAAAGAATTTATTCTGACTCTCTCTCCTTTGCTAGCGATATTTCTAGTCGTATTTTTTGTTGCTGGAATTTTTCTATTAGTTCTATGGAACTTTAAAAGAGAAATAATAATTGGATATAATTAAATGAAATTAATGTTTATTACTAATAAAGTCGATATTGCAAAGTTTGCGTTTGATTGTGGCGTCAGTAGAATTTTTGTTGATCTAGAGTTTTTAGGAAAGTATGAGCGCCAAGGGCATCTTGACACTGTTATTAGTGAGCATTCGATAGATGATATCAGTGAGATACGTTCTGCTTTACCTAATGTTGAACTTTTGGTACGTATAAATCCTTTACATGACGGTACTCAATATGAAATTGATAGAGTAATATCTGAAGGTGCTGATATTATAATGTTACCTATGTTTTCCTCTAAAGAGGACATTGAGTCTGTAGGGCGAATGATCAATGGTCGGGTAAAATTTATTCCTCTTATCGAAACAAAGGCTGCTGCAGAAAATATAGTCAGTTATGTTGATAGTCATTATGTTAGTGAGTTT
>JBOFGJ010000899.1:0-17482 GCA_051649065.1 Flavobacterium sp.
GACGGAAGTGATCCGTTACTATAGAATAAATCTTCCATGCAATGAATTTTTCATCATGAGGTGTTGATTTATAGATAATGCGCAAAGCGAACTTATCATATACCTCATCAAACGTAACATTCTGCGCTTTCATCTTACGACGAATAGAATAGATAGACTTTGGTCTACCTTTCATAGAATAGTCTACTCCTTCTTCATCTAGAGATTTTTTTAAGATATCACTTACAGACTGTATATACTGATCTTGTTCCTCTTTACTCTCTTTCATTCTGTTAAGAATGTCTTGGTATACACGCGGTTCAGTATATTTAAGTCCTAAATCTTCTAGTTTAGTTTTAATATTAAATAAACCTAAGCGGTGTGCTAGTGGAGCATAGATATATAAAGTTTCGGATGCTATTTTCGCCTGTTTATAGTCTACCATACTTTCCATCGTCTGCATATTATGTAGACGATCAGCAATCTTAATTAAGATTACACGAACATCATCGTTTAATGTTAATAACATTTTACGATAATTTTCTGCCTGCATAGAGATATGCGGATCAGGCTCTAACATAGCCATCTTTGTTAATCCCTCTACGATTTTGGCTATTTTAGGATTAAACCATTCTTCTATTTGTTCTACAGTAATATCAGTGTCTTCTACCACATCATGCATCAATGCTGCTGCAATCGAGGTAGCTCCTAATCCAATCTCTGATGCTACAATTTTGGCAACAGCAATTGGGTGGAAAATATAAGCTTCTCCAGATTTTCTTCTTTGATCTTTATGTGCATCTACAGCTAAGTCAAATGCTTTGCGGATTAGTTTTTTATCCTCTTCAGATAAGGTTTGGTAACTAATCTTTAAAAGCTCTTTATACTCCTTGGCGATTGCTTTGTTTTCTAATTCTATTTCTTCCTCTGTCATATATAATTCGCAACTTTTTTTATCTAAAATACTGTTGTTTAAATATAAGGAAAATTAAGTAATACTCAGTCTATCATTTGTTAAAAAAATGATGAATTATGATTCGTTAAACGAAGTTATACTGTGTTTAATTTCAATTCTTTATAATAAATATGTAGAGTTAGTGAAATAGAAGTAATAAAACAAAGCGTTAGATGAATAATAAAGTGAGTATAAACAGATAGGATAACGAAGAAGATAAAGAGTCTGTTTTCTCATTTAGAAAAATGAAGTGATAGAATTATCATCTTATAAATCCGACTTCACTTAATCTAATGAATACGTAAGTAAACCCAGAATCAGCATTAGCCAAATACTGCAAAGTAATTCTACTTTATAGCCCTTTCATTAGCTCTATAGCCATACTATAGTATGCTGAAATCACTAATTTAGATCTGTTTTGTGTAATTGCCTTTCGTTTATCTGCTTATCACGTATTCTGGGTTTAATTGCATTATTTTGTGATTACTGAATTATCTAGATAATGCCTGTAAAATGATATTCCATTATTGTGCTTAATTGGTTGTGTAAGCACAAGTTAGGTTTTTTTAGATAAGGTGGTAATATTAAATAATTGTAATGTTTGAAAAGTGAATGAAATAATTGATTACTAAAAATAGCTAATCTTCAGGGGTGTGAATAACTTCTTGTTATTTAGTTAGTTATAATTGTGTCCTCACTGAGGACACAATTGCACTCATAATGCGAATGCACTATACTTTAAATCTCATAACAGTATGTACAGGTTCGAAGTGTTCCTTGACATATAAGTCATAAGCACGAGGATTTTCTTTTACTACATAGAGTTCGATATAATCCACTTGTTTCTCTTTTGCCCATTGTTTAACAGCATCTATTAACTGTTTACCAACTCCTTTACTGCGATATTCTGGTTCCACATAGATGTCCGCAAAGTTGAGGTATCTATGAGGAACAAAACATTCATAGGGCAAAGTATGTTCTATAAACAGAGCCGTCATACCTACTATTTCATTGTTATTTATTGCTAACAAGAAATCATTGTCATTAGACTCGATCATCTCTTTAAGAAATGTCAGATCTATAAAATCAGTCTTGTAGTAATAAGGTTGATGCTCTTGCATTACATCTAACTGTTTTTTGTATAACAGTTGTACTTGTATTATATCTTCTAATATTGCAGGTCGTATCTGTATCATTATTTAAACCATTTACCTAATAGATTCTTTAAAAAGCCCTTTTGTTGTAGTTCATCGGGTATATAAACATTATGTTCTTTTGCTATTTCTAAATAGTAAGCTAACTTCTCACTGTTTTTATGAGTTTCATCATAAGCATAAATGTACAATAGATCTGTCACCGCTCGTGTATAGCCTTTTTGTACTGCTTGCTCAAAGTATTCAATTGCTTTAGCAGTATCTTGGTTGACTTCATATCCAAGATTATAACATTTACCCATTAAGAAAGAGCCTAAATGATCTTCTTCTTTCATATCTTTTTTGATATACTTCATTGCTTTTTTATACTCTCCTAATAGGAAATAGCAATCAGCAATATATTGAGTAACATAGAAGTCCCACACCTTTTCTAGTGGCAAGAAATATTTTAAAGCCTCTTCGTAGTCTACTTCTACACCCTGTGCTCCATCATAATAGAGTGCAGCAAGATTCATCTTCGCTTGATTATTTCCTCTATCAGCGCCAAGAATATAGTACTTTAATCCATCTTCACTGTTATAAGGTACTCCTAAGGCTTCAAAGTACATATAACCAATATTGGTGGCTGCGTAATGATTGCCTAGGTCAGAAGCCATCAGAAAGAGTTTCATTGCTTTAGGATAATAAATGTATTCTTCTTCTGTCAAATGTCTATAAGCTAATTCATTTAGTAGTTCATCATCATTTAACTGTTCTGCAAAGCTCAACAACTGCTCATATGCTTCTGTGAAGTCGTTTTCTAAATAATAGTCTTTAATTCTACGAATATAGAATGGCTCTAAACTTAGGTAGTCACCGATAGACATTAGTTTAGTTTGTTCCATAAAGTAAGGTTTAAACAATCCTACTTCACCTTCCTGATTATAGTGCATACGAGTTGCTAAAGCAATTAATTGCGTATGTGGTAGTACATCTAATATGTTGTCTTGGTATTGATATACTTTATTCTCTTTGTAGACAACTATAACTTGTGGTTCGTAATTTAGAGGATGTAAGGCAATATAATTACAATCTTCTACCACAGGGGTAGTTTGTCCAATCGGTGTTATACTCCATAGGTTATTCTTAATTGCATAAGCGTCTTCTCCTAAAATCTTAAGTTCAGTAGCTACTTGTAACGGGATAGCCCATAAGCGATTGATACAATCAAAGACTCCTTTTTTCTTTCCTGAACTAATATATACCTGTCCGATTTGGAGATTGATATCCATCAAGATGTACTTCTCGATACGTCCTTTCACATAGTCAATTAGGTTCTCTTTTAACTCTATATCATAGATAGTCATCCCTTGATCTGTAATGACCTTGATACATTTATCTGTAAGCCCTTCAGCCATCTTTACATTATCTAAGACAAGTTCTCCCTGCGCATCAATAATCTTTTTGAGCTTAGGACCATTAGCTGAAGGTACTAATAAGCAATTACCTGTACCTATATCTGAGATGTCACTGTAGTCAAAGTTACCTATATATCCATACTCGTTAGAGTACATAATATCTTTGTTGTTCTGCTTGCCGCAGAAGTAATGATAATAGTATTCGAATGGAGCAGTAGAGGTGAATGGTATACACTCTTCTCCTTTATAATTAAATACAGCATATAGATCACCTTGCAGTACATTGTAATAATCGTCTTTTAGTAGCTCTATCTCATCATATATAAAGTCTGTGATATAAGCCTTTTCTGTTAAGTTATACAGCGCATACTTATTATCTTTTTTTAGAGAACAAGTGATAATAGTTTGGTAATCATCAGCCTTGTCAGTTTCTCCTTGGAGGTATGTAACGCTTGTAGTACTTACATAATCCCATATAGGATCAAGTATAATATTTCCTAGTTTGTCAATTAAACCACATTTGTCATTTAGAATGATATACGCCAAGCCACTTTCTTCAAATTCTCCAATACCTTCATATAAAGGAGGGAGTATTACTTCGCCATTTAGTTTTCTGATTCCCCAAAGTTCGTTCTCTTCGAAATGCTCAAAGTCATAGTTCTTCTCAAATGCGACTTCTAACCAATCCCAACCATAGTTGGCATTATCATTATTTAAGTATTCTTGAAAAGTACTAAAAGGGAAGAAATAACTCGCTATATCAGAATGATTAAACTGTTCTACGCTAGCATTGCTATTTAATAGCTCTTTAAACTCAGCAGCTAATCCTTCAAGAGTAGCTAAGTATTCTTTTGCTAATGTCTTGTGGTTACTTCCCGTCATATTATAGACATCCGAACCATCTAATACTAAGCTATCTCCTTCTAAATTATTGAAGTAATAGATCTGTTTATTATATGATTCGAAATAGTTAGGCTGGTGTTCTTTAGGAATAAGTATATCTATATTTGATTGAATCCATTTGTGAAACTGTTCAAATAGAGGCATAGCCTCTTTCATTTTGAAGTACAGTAGTTTAGAGGGTTTAAGGCTATATTCCTTTAACTCTTTGGATTGCACAGGGATGCAGAATAAAGGAAAGAAGAATAAGGGTATCTCGTATTTCCATTCCCCTATGAAGTGATATTCTACTTCTCCTTGTGGTGTTAAATCTATATTTGTAACTATATGTCTATGTCCCATTGTATCTGCTAATTTGAACTCAAATATAAACTAAAAAGCCATATTGCGAAGTCACTAATTACAGCTATATAAAACAAAAAAGCACCTCTAAAAAAAGGTGCTGAATGTTACTTGAAATCTCGTTGTCGTTTAGCTTCGAACAGTAGGATAGAAGCCGCTACTGATACGTTCATCGAATCTATCACTCCACTCATCGGGATAATAATATTCTTTGTACTAGCATCTCTCCACTCTTGAGTAAGTCCTGTCGCTTCAGTACCTACCACAAATGCTGTTGCTTCCTTGTAATCTCTCGTGTGATATCCAGTTGAATCTTGTAAAGTAGCACAGTAAATGTTGATATTGTGTTTCTTTAAGTAGGCTATAGTATCAGTAGTAGATGCCATTGCTATTTGATTAGTGAATACACAGCCTACACTTGAGCGTACTACATTAGGATTATATAAGTCAGTACGTGGATTAGCGATGATTACAGCATCTATATTAGCCGCATCAGCTGTTCTAAGTATTGCACCTAGGTTACCTGGTTTCTCAGTTGCTTCTGCTACTAAAATAATGGGGTTATCAGAAAGAGTTAACTCTTCTAAGGCTAATGTCTTCGCATTAGCGATAGCGATTACACCTTCTGTTGTATCTCTGTAAGCAAGCTTTTGATAGACATCTTTAGAAATCTCTATCAGCTCTGTTTCTTTAGAAATAAAAGGTTTTAACTGTACATCTGTTACGATATCAGCAACGAATAAAAGGGTATTAAATGTATAACCACCCTTAGTCGCTAATTCTATTTCTCGAAGCCCTTCAATGATAAAAGTACCTGATTGCTTTCTATTTCTAGATTTTTCTTGCAGTTGAACAATACTTTTGATTAGTGAATTTTGGGGGCTGTCTATTTTTTTAATCATCATACTATAAGGTACCTTTAGCTTTGATCTGCAGGTATTTATTAATCGTGTTTAAGGATAATTCTTCTGGCGGAGTTAAGATAGATTGAATACCATATTTAGTCAATTCATTAACTATTAAACGCTTTTCAAAGTTAAATTTTTCTGCGATTACTTTGTCAAAAATATCATCTGTGTTTTTTGCCTTCTTATTTGTCAGTTTAGTAAGCTCTGTATTCTCAAAGAACACAACTAACAAAACGTGACTTTTAGCAATAGCTCTAAGGTAAGGCAACTGTCTCTTCAGACTTGATATAGACTCAAAATTAGTGTATAGAATAATTAAACTGCGATGCGTAATCTTGTGTCGTATATGAGCATATAACTTTCCAAAATCACTCTCCACAAAGTTCGTATTCACTCTATACAATTGCTCCATTATCTTGTGCAATTGACTTATTTTACTCTCTGCGGGTAGTTGGTTAGTGATATTCTCAGCAAAAGTCATCAACCCTACCTTGTCATTTTTCTTTAGGATAACATTAGATAGTGCTAGTGCAGAGTTAATAGAATAGTCTAGAAGTGATAATCCATTAAAAGGCATTTGCATCACACGACCTCTATCGATGATATTATAGATAGATTCTGTATTCTCATCTTGAAACTGGTTTACCATAAGTTGATTAGACTTTGCAGTAGCTTTCCAATTGATATTGCGCATATCATCACCTAGTACGTATTCTTTTATCTGTTCAAACTCTGTGGTATTTCCTATCTTTCTTATCTTCTTCATCCCAAAAGCATACTTGTTTTTAGAGAAGGCGATAAGGTCATATTTCTTCATCTGTATAAATGAAGGGTAGGTCGCTAAAGTAGCTTGATCACAGAAGACATATCTTTTACTTACTAATTTTAGTGGGCTAGATACATAGATATTTAGCTTTCCAAACACATATTCACCTCTTTCTGTAGGGCGTAAGGTATAGCTAAGTGTCTTCAGTTCTTTTGCTGCAATAGACTTTATTATTTCAAAGTCTCTTCGTTGAAACTGAAAAGGTATTTCATCTATTATTTCACATTGTATGGCTATGTTATACTTGTTTTCTATAGATATATAGATGAGGTTGTCATCGCTATTAGATAGTTTCTCTGGAAGTATACGCGTAGCTTGTATTTTATCCTTTTTAGTGAATAGAATAGTAATGTCGACTAGTATAGTTGCAAAGAACAATAGGAATAGACCCCAAACAACCTTATATAGGATAGGAAAAATAAAAGCAAGTATAAACAGAGCTATAATACACCCGAGGGCGATATATACTCGTTTTTGCAGATAAAGTTGTTTGAATAATTTAAACATATTGAGTGTCTTATCTTGGAATATCTATTGATTCTATGATTTGGTTTATAATATCATTAGCTGTTATACCTTCCATCTCTCTCTCAGGAGAAACGATAATACGGTGTTTAAGCACAGGTATAGCTGCTTCTTTAATATCTTCAGGAGTCACGAAATCTCTGTTGTTAATCGCTGCAAAACCTTTACTCGCATTCAGTATTGCTATAGATGCACGAGGAGAAGCCCCTAAGTATAATAGCGGGTTAATACGCGTGTCTGCTACGATCTGAGCGATGTATTCGATGACATTTTTCTCCACGATAATCCCTTTGATTAGCTTCTGAAAGCTGATTATCTCTGCAGGAGTAACCACTTTATTGATATTCGCTAGTTTCTTTTGATCTAGTAATTCGTGCTCTCTTTGTACGATAGCGATTTCTTCAGCTAGAGTAGGGTAGTCTATGTTTATCTTAAATAAGAAACGGTCTAGCTGTGCCTCAGGCAGTCTATAAGTACCCTCTTGTTCTATAGGGTTTTGAGTAGCGATTACTAAGAATGGATCAGTCATCGTATACGAATGCCCATCTATTGTTATCTGACGCTCTTCCATTACTTCGAATAAGGCAGCTTGTGTCTTAGCTGGAGCACGGTTAATCTCATCTATCAGAATTAAGTTAGAGAAGATAGGTCCTTTTTTAAACTCAAACTCACTCTTCTGTATATTAAAGATAGATGTACCTAATATATCAGAAGGCATTAAGTCAGGTGTAAACTGGATACGGCTAAAGTCCATATCTATCGTCTGCGCTAATAACTTAGCAGATAAAGTCTTCGCTACACCAGGTACACCTTCTAATAAGATATGTCCATTAGCGAGTAGAGATACGATTATTTGATCAATCGTTTTGTCTTGACCAACGATTACCTTTTGTATCTCATTCTTTATAGCAGTTACTTTTTCTTGTAGTAGACTTAAGTCTATGCGTGATTCGAAGTGTAAGTTTTCTTCAGGGTTTACTGTATTTTCCATAGTATATTTTTAATCAATGATTTTCTCTGTTAGTTTATTCAATTCTATGAGCATCTCTTCTGACGCGTAATTAGGATTAGCTCTAAATGTCTCTACATAGTTGACAAATTTTAGAATGTCTTCTCTGTTTTTCTTTGTTTTTACTTGTAGACTATCTATAAAGCGTTCATCTAATTTAGTGGTGTCGAGCCAATATATTCTTCTTATATTCTCCAGTGTATAGATGATATGTTTATTAATCAGATCTTGGTAATCTTTATTCTGTATGTAAAGATTAGAAACTGTCTTTGTGAATTCAACAGTTGTATTGCTTAATGGTTTTATAATCGGAATCACTCTTTGTTTGCGCTTAGCAGTAAAAAGAATAAAAACAAGCATCGTACCTAAGAAGAAATACCACGCCCACTTTAAAGCAGGGTTTTTAAATATAAATCGCAATACAGAATAAGAGTTATATTCATCCTCACCAGCTATTCTCGAGACACTGAAGTAGGTCTTCTGATTAGGTAAGTAGGATAACACTCCTTGAGCATAGATATGATTATTGCTATCTAGCAAGTTATAATTCGTAAAAACTATAGGTTGAAGACCAAGTATAAGCTGCCCTTTTCCTATTTTATAACGAAGTAAATTAGGATACAACACTCCCTTGTATTTTAGATATCCTAATACTTCCACTTTAGTACGCAATGAATCAGGAATGTCAAAATAAATTAAATTCAGATTCTTTGGTTTAAAAGCATAAGTAGAGATATTCGGATTGGTCAACGTAATAGAAACGTCTTTGTTATCTAATATTTCATCTTCTATACTATAGTATAATGAGGTTGTTTCTACGCCATCAATAAGACGATCTAAGTTATCTTGAAAGATAAGGGCTGTATTGCCTTTAGAGATGTAAGTATTTAAATTCGCTTTGGCAAAAGAATCTATATAGCCATTACTCATAAATGAGAATAGGTTGGTTCTTTTTACAGACTCATAATCTTCTTCTCTAAGAAATTCATAGAGATTCTGAGTGAATCTTATTACACTATCATTAGGGAACATCTTGTCAATCTCCTGATCTAATATATAAGCACCGAAAGGAATCTTCTCTGTCGTGTCATAAGTTTCATTCCAATTAATAGGTGTGACTTTATTAGACTCTATAAAATATACAAAGCCAATAATCACTATAAAAAGGAGTAGTATTTTAGTAGTTGATTTATTCATCTTAGCTTTGTTTTAGTAGAGAGTCAAAAGACTTCTTCGCTTGTTTAAACTCCTCTTCGCTTATCTCAAACTCACCATACCAGATATTGTTATAGATATATGATAAGTACTTAAAATCTTCTTTAAGTTGAGGATCTTTAATTTCGTTTTGATAATCAGAGTTAGTCTTTTCGATATGCCAAACTATCTGTTCTTGTTCTTGAAGGCGCTGTAATAGCCATAGATAGTAGTACCTTACACTTAGGCGATATTGTCTATCTTCTATAGTACCGTGAAGTAGAGAAGGGAAGTCTACTATCTTTAAGTTAAGTTCTATATCATCTACCTTGATTTCTGTTCTCTTTGCTTTCTTTTTGAATAGCCAGTAGACATCCTTTTGAATAACGGCTCTAATGATATAATATAACATCAGAAATATAACGGCAATAGCGGCTAGACGAAAGAATATATCTAATCTAGATTTAGTATCATAATCAACGTTAAATTGATTAAAGAAACTTCTCAATTGCTGTTGTAACCAAACTTTAAAACGCTTCCATAGTGAGTTTTTCTGAGTATGATCACTATAATCAAACTCAGAATCACTCTTGTATTTCTTTTTATAATCAGTTTTAAATTTGCGTTGAGAGATGTCTCCTTTATCCTCTAAGTAAGGTAATACATTGATAACTTTTTCTTTTACAGCTTCATATTCTACAGCGGCAGGCTCATCTATAGAGACAGTATCGCGTTGTGCTTGCCCAAAAGAAGGCAACACAATGAAGTTAAATAAAAGTATTTTTAAATATAGTTTGTTCATTAGTTTGATCCGATCGTGTCAATGTCTGTATTAGACTGTATTCCCTCTTTTTGTTCTCTAATACTGTAATATATTAAACCTTGATTAATAATCATAATGTTATTCATTATAAAAGAAACAAGTGTACTTAGTATCATAATAACAGTAAACAGTAATTTAAACCCCTCTGTGTCTCCTAAATCGTGTGTGCTTTTTTCAGAAACAAATAACCCTCCATAAAAGAATAACTGTGGGATGACACTGATAATACTGCTAATTATTTGTATTATTAAAAATAATAAACAAGTGTTTCCTACGATCATCCAGAACTTACTTTTGATCATATTAAATGCAACTTGGTAAGAATCAAAGAAACTAGTTCCATTAGTCACATACTCAAAGTAAGCCAAGTAAATCAGTGAAGAAGTTAAAGGAATTAGTATTATAATAAGTGGAATACCTACTAACAAAAATATTAGTAATATAGAAAGGGACATAGCTATTATTAATAATGGCGTAATTAATACAAAAGTCCCAATACCAAAAATAAATAATCTTCCTAAGTCTTTTTTAATAGCGTTTTTGATAGGAGTTAAACTTTGATAGTCTTTAGGTATCTCTACCATATGTTTTAAATAATAGATAGGAAATGCTGTTGATATAAGGCTAACTATAATAGATATAACAATTGTTACTAAAATAATTAGAAACGTCAGTGCAAAGTTGCTTTCTATAAATGAATCTATATTAGTATCTATATTAGACTGAGCAGAACTAAAAATTATATCAAATAAAAAATAAAAACTGACGAACAATAATAGTAATAGTGCTCCACATAGTGCAAAGTAATTTTTAAAATATGCTTTCCCTTCTTCCTTAAAGAAAGCTAAGGTATCATTAATTAAATCACTGAATTCTCTTTTTTTAAATACAATAAACATAGGTTACAATTTTATTAGTTTAGAATAGACTTTTTTAGGATAGATAAAAAAGTAATATATGATAATGGCAAATGTGCCAAATATTATTAAGTAGTTAAGTACATCGGGCATTTCCTTAGCATATCGGGTAATAAAGCCCTCTATAAAGGCAGCGGTAAGAATGAAAGGCACCATTGCTATAAATATTTTAAAACCATTTCGAAACCCTATAATGAAAGAGTGTTTACGAGAATAAGTTTTAGGGAATAAGATGCTTCCTCCTAATACAAATCCTGCGAAAGCTTCTATGATTATCCCTGTGATCTCAATAGCTCCGTGTAGCCAAATTCCTCTAAAGCTATCCATAAAGGCATTCTCTTTTATAAACAGATATTGGAAGGCACCGACCATAATACCGTTGTATAATAAATAAACAAGGGTACCTAGACCTGCGAATATTCCATAGACGAAGAACTTTAGTCCAACGAATAAGTTATTCATCGCTATGCCTATAAAACTTCCCCAGTTACTCCCTGATTTATAGATGCCCATAGCATCGTCATTCTTTATGTTTTCTAAAGTAAGATTGACATAGTGATCACCTAGTATAAGGCGTATAAATTCTAAGTCATAGTGAGCAGAGACAAATCCGATACCGACTAGAATGACAAATAACAGAACTGAGAAATAAAGGTAGTTTTTATATTCATAAACGATAAGAGGAACCTCTGTTTTAAAAAAATGTACAATTCTATTTTCTTCAATTCGCTTAGTTTTATAAATTTTTTGATAAGTTTGTGCCGCTAAAATATTAAGATATTGTGTAACTTTACTTTTGGGATAATAAGTCTGCGCATACGATAAGTCATTCATTATCTGAATGTACATGTCGGCAAGATAATCAGGTTTATGGAACGAGGTAGAATATAAAGTTTGTTCAAATTCATTCCATTTTTCTTTATTATATTTGATAAAAGCGACTTCTCTCATTTAAAAGTATGTAATTTTATGGCTAATTTAACAATAAATACAACACAAAATATCAAAATAGAATTTAAAACTGCATCTCTTGGAGAAAGAATGCTTGCTTCTATTCTCGATGTTATTTTTAAAGGGTTATACTTGATTTTAGCTTTTTACATAGTAGATAGAAGTGATATGATGAGAGCGCTAGACGATGAATGGTCTAGAATGGCATTAGTTGTTATAGTTGCTTTTCCAGCTTTATTTTATTCTTTGTTTTTTGAAGTAACCCTTCAGGGAGCTACTCCAGGTAAGAAGATTATGAAGATTAAAGTGATTAAAATAGATGGTTATGAAGCTACGTTAATTGACTTTGCTACTAGATGGGTGATGAGATTAGTGGATTTTTGGATAGCCTCAGCGGCAGCAGGATTGATCACTATAGTTTGTACAGATAAGAGTCAGCGTTTAGGCGATATTGTAGCAGGTACAGCTGTCATATCAGTAAAAGAGAGAATGTTATTATCAGCTACTATTTTCCAGGAAGTAGAGCAGGAGTATACACCCTTATTCTCTCAAGTATTAAGTTTAACAGATAAAGATGTTTATATTATAAAAGATGCTTTAACCCAATTTAGAGCAACAAAAGACCATGCGCTACTACAGAAATTAGTAGATAAACTTAAAAGTGTCATGGGGATAGGGGACCTTAAGTCTCTATCCAATCAAGAATTTATAGAGACAGTTCTCAAAGATTACAATTATTTAACAGCTAAGATTTAGCAGATTTTTTTTATTATTATTTAATGTTTACTTTTTTCGATATTTTAGATTTGCTCGGTACATTAGCTTTTGCTATTTCCGGAGCACTAGCGGGGCGTGAAAGACGGTTAGATTTATTTGGGATGACTATCCTTGCATTTGCCACAGCTATTGGCGGTGGTACTATTAGAGATATGATGATCGGATGGACACCTGTAACTTGGGTGACCGATCTTAACTATTTTTACGTAACAATGCTTGGGGTATTAATGGCTATTGTTTTTTATAGAAAGTTTAATTTTCTGCGTTATTCTTTGTTTTTATTTGATACCATTGGTATAGCTGTGTTTACTTTGATCGGTATAGAGAAAGGGATGACAGTAGGATTACACCCGATTATCTGTGTAACGCTAGGAACTATTACAGCTTGCTTCGGTGGAGTGATTCGCGACATTTTAGCGAATAAAATCCCACTTATTTTTAAGCAAGAGATATATGCTACTGCCTGTATATTAGGTGGATTAGTATACTATCTTTTAAACTATTTCGATCTAGGCAAAGATATTATGTATATAGGTACAGCAGGAATTATCATTGTCGTTAGAGTATTAGCAGTGAAGTATAAGTGGAGTCTTCCATTCGCTAATGTATAGCAGTATCTAGACAAGAATAGTTTTGTCTACTTTATATTACCAAATACACAAAAGGTGTTCAGCATATAATGTTGAACACCTTTTGTGTTCTATATCATGTCTTGTTACTTGTTGTTATTAGCGAGTGGCACTTTGGGTGATTAAAATAGTATATCTTATGCATAGGGTACTTTTTTCTCTCAAAATGAAGTTGCATTTTTTTAATTAGTCACTTCTTAATTTAACAAAAAACAACTTTTAGCCCTGCCTAATTGCTCTCTTTTTTTATCCTACCCCTTCCACAAGGCTTCTAGTGTAGCTCATTTTTTATTTTATGTACATTTTTTTAAATTCATTGTTTTTATAATGTGTTGATATATAGTGGTTTGTTTTGTTTTGGGTAAAGTAGATTATTCTCTATATCGCCCTTTAATCCCAGTGGAATAAAGCAGTGGTAACGTATTATAGGACATTAAAGGGAGAGTAGCAGGACAGTAACTGGGCTGAGAGTTTTTTGCCCGTGTATTGTCTTGTTAATGATCTTGAACTTATTATTAAGGGAGTGCCGATGGCTATGTTCAGGAGAATCAAAATTAGGAGCAAATCAGACGTAATTTGCTGAAAATACTACCGTATTTTCTATAAATAATTTTAGTTGGATTACCGCTGTTTGATAGTAGGCTAGAGTAGGAGCGGGATGAGCAGGTTAAAAAGTTTTTTTGATCTATATGTATTTGGTATTCTGATTTTTATATATTACAAACGCTGCGCTTCAATTAAGAATTTAATAATTAAGAATGTTTGGCTTCGCCATAAGGTGAATTTAAGTGTCACACAGATTGCAAATTCACACGAGCGAAGACGTGTATTTCCGAGTAACGCAACAAAAAAACAACATCACAACTAATCAAAACAACACGAATTATGGCAGAAATTAAACAAGGAGTACTAGGTGCGACAAGAGGAAAAATAGGACCAGTAGTAGGATATATATGGAGAGGGAAAAACTGGCTTCGCTCTAAACCAAGTAAATCAAAGAAAAAACCAACTGCCAAGCAGTTGCTACAGTGGGATAAGATGAGTCTAGTGTCTACTTATGCGAGTAAGTTTAGGGACTTTGTCAACGCGTATTGCCCTAGGGCAAAAGTAGGTGAGAAATGGCTGATAGGCAAAGAGCAACTGATCTCAAGGATGATGAAACAGGGCATCACGATGATCAATGGACTACAACATATCGCGGTAGAACAAACAATCTTGTCTATCGGAAACCTTGCGCCTGCTGTGATTAGAAAGATTAATATCATGAAAACGGGCAAGTTTAAAGTACAATGGGACAATAGCTTGGTCAATGCGATGACGTTAGATACAGATTCACTGACGATGATGTTGTATAACGAGACGTTAGACAAGTTCGTGGCTATACATAATGTTGGAAATCGCGTAGAGAAGTACGCGCATTTTAGTGTCCCTACAGAATGGAATAATGGGAAAATATATTTCTGGAGTATGTGGGAGTCTGCTGATGGAAGTATGCATAGCACAAGTTGCTTTCATGGGATGATAGAGCTTATCGAGGAACTGGAAATAGGGAACGGGGAACAGGTAGAAGGGAACGAGAAAGAGGTAGCTGGGAACGGGAAACAGGTAGGAGGAAATGGGGAATCCCACAATCTAGATAAGGTACAGACGCAATTGGCCAGCACACCTCCTGTCTCATTCGCTAAAAATGTCTGCAAGACATCTTTTTTACGCTCTGCCCTGTGTCACACAAAACTAGGAAATACAAAACAGGAAGTAACGGAGGTTATATCTCTTGAACAAGTACAAAAAATAGCACTGAAACAGTATTTAGAAGAGGTGGCTTCTACTGCCAATGTAGAAGAAAATAACGCATCAGCTGAGGAATCGGTCAAAGAAAATGAAATTACCCTGTCTAGCAACGCCATTAAAGAAAGGGAATTGAAGAAATGGACGCCACCGGGGTACACACGCCGAGTGAATAAGCGAATCTTAAAAGAGGTAGATAAAATAGAGAATGGAGAAGATGATGTGAAGGAACAGTCATCTCCTAAGCTTAATGGAATAATTGAAGGTGCGCGTTCTATCTTAGATATTAAGGATGTTAGAATGGAGCAGAAAGAATAAACAGAATAGGAAGATTGTTGTCTTGCTAATATAATGTCTAATTATGTATAGTTGGAAAATTATTACGAAGTTGATAATATATATAAGTTAGGACTGTAAATACAATCGTTAAGATAATGGTCAGTATTAGACCTATGGAATTAAACCATAAATAATGTATACTGGTATAGAAATATAATACTAGTACTAGTATCTGTGCGATAATAATACTGGTGTAAAGTGCTGTATTATTACTTTTTCCATAAATAGCTATTAGTACTATAGCTAGTAGAGTACCTGAGAATAAAGAGGCATACGTCCATAGGATTTGGATCAAATTAAGGAATACAGGAATATTATAGGTGATTATAAAAGTAGTCACTATAATTAGCATACTGACGATATTGTGTGATGTGGAAGATGATTTTGTCTTCGTGTTTTTGTTTTTATACTGTGGTAATATATGTGTTATATTTTTAGTTATCCAATTGGTCTCTTTCAATGCTATTGAGATTAGTGATATCAAGAATATAGCGATGATAAAACCTGCTAATCCATCTGGTACATAGAAATTAATAAAATGTAGTAGTATAAAGTCAGAGTCATTTACTTCTACATTGTCATTTGCTTTCTTAATTAATTTTTTAGCATCCTGTTGTAGTTTGTTTGCATTCTCAGTTAGACTAAGTATTTGGTCTTTGAGTACTTGATTACTATAGTTCTGATAGATTTGTCCACTGTATAAGAAACTTGCTTCTTTCTTTTGAGAGAGTATTTTATGGTATTCTTGTTTTATTTGATTGTATTGATCAGCATATTCAGACTGCTTGACTGTGTGAACATTATTAGGGTTATAATGTAGGGGAGCATCGTTAAACTGATAGAATGTAAATAGTATACATCCAGTCAATAATATCAATGCTTGGAAGGGAACGCTAAGCAATCCGTATAGTATTAAACCATCTTTGGTTTTATAAGAGTATTTACTCTGTCTATATATCTGTAAGGTTTTAGTGTCTATGGCTAATATAGAGGCAAAAAGAATAGTACCATTAATTAGACATTTTGTTAGGTCAAACTTATCTTTTTCGGCTAATGAATTATTTACTACAGTCAGTTTATCAAAAGATGCGGTAAAACTAAGGGTATCATCTAAGTACATACCCGTAGGTAGTTTATAGATAATGCAAATAAAAATAATGACAATTATAATTGTGCAATAGAGCAATTGATTTTGCTTTGGAAATAGGTATCCTTTGTTTCTAAAAATGAAGTTGAGTATTATAAAACCTATGCAGATTAGTATTAGTAATATTTTAAAATCTACTTTGACCAAAATTGATAGGATCATTGCTATAGCATAGAAATTTATAGTAAGTATAAGAATTCTAAGTATAAGATAAATAACTACTGTTAGATGAGATATCTTAGTGTTTGATTTGTTTTTAATGTATTCGAATGCATTTTTTGTCTTTGCTATCTTGAATTTAGGTATGATTAAAAAGATCGTGAATATTACAGCTAGTGGTATTCCTAAGTATAGTTGCAAGAAAGTCATTCCTTGTGAATATGCCTGACCAGGCAGAGAGATAAAAGCATAGACGAATGACTGAACGGCTATTAGTTTAATGCCATAATTAAGTGTTGACTTTTCGTAAATAGAGTCGTTACTTACTTTCTGTAATTTGAATTGCTTTATCGCAAGTATTGTTACAAGTACAATTATAAATATGCTCCAATCAATTAGATTCATTCCTTCTCAAATTAAGGTGTGCCTATCTATGCTAGTTTATGTTAGATAGTAATCACTTTATGTTATAATAAAAAACGATAGCATAAGCATAAGCTATAAGATGCTAAGTATTTTGTTGAGGTTATCCCCTGATTAAGCACTAGTCAAATACTGCAAAGTATTTCTACTTCATATCTCTTTCATTTATTCTAAAACCATACTACAGTATGCTTTTTTCATAAATTCAGAGCTATTTTGTATAATTACTTTTCGTTTGTACGTCTATCGCTTAATTTGGGTTAAATAGTAAATGAAGTTTTTAGATGTGGTTTATATAGTAGTTAACGCTATGAGCGTGTTGTTTATACAGTATTTTTAT
>JBOFGJ010000900.1:0-7099 GCA_051649065.1 Flavobacterium sp.
TGCAACTCCACTATTTTAAGCGTATTTTTCGTTAGCTCATAGTTAGACTGAGCTACTTCCATCTGCGCATCTAATAACAGCAAGTTATAATATCCCTCAGCTATAGTTGATATTAGAGCTGTCTGAACAGCTTTTTTAGCTTCGTGCGTTTGAAGATATATTGCCAATGCTTCAGCGCTAATACTTCTCATTTTTCCCCAGACATCTAGTTCCCAACTTATATTTAGAGAAGAGATATACTGAGCAGAGTTTACGTACATGTTATCAGGAGCGTCTTTGCCTTTTCTCTTGTAGTAATTAGATGAAGGAGTACCATAGTAATTCTCAGATCGATACTGATAACCTACGCTTCCTGCTGTTAATCCAACTTTAGGTAACCATTCTAGCTTGGCTTGTCTAGCTTTCTGATCTGCTATTTCTATGTTTTTTAATGCATTTTGCATATCGAAGTTGTACTCCAGTCCTCTATCGACTAATTCGATAAGTTTCTCATCTTCAAAGAACGATTTCCAATCTATATCTGCGATACCAACAGAATCTTTCGCTACATTTAAAGAGTCTAGTTGGCCTCTGTATTGTTCTGGTAAGTCTAGTTTAGGCGCTTTGTATTTTGATTGAGGCGCACATGAGTGTAAGGCTAAGGCTACTGAAACCACCGATACATACAAAGTACTTTTTATAATTCTCTTTTTGTTCATGGTTTCTATATTTAGTCGTTAGTTATTTTAGATTTAAGTTTTTCGTCCCAAGTTTGGAAGATGAAGAATAATACAGGGATAATAAATATACCTGCTGCAACACCAAATAACATACCACCTGCCGCACTGAAGCTGATAGAGTGATTTCCTTGAGCTGAAGGACCTACTGTAAACATCAACGGAACTAGACCTGCTACGAAGGCAAATGACGTCATTAAGATAGGTCTTAGACGCATTTTAGCTCCTTCAATAGCGGCATCGAATATAGACAATCCATTCTTGCGTTGCTGTAAGGCAAACTCCACAATCAGAATAGCATTCTTCGCTAATAGACCGATCAGCATAATTAATCCTACTTGTACATAGATATTGTTTTGTAATCCAGCTAGATTGACAAATAAAGCAACTCCTAATAGACCTGTTGGTACTGTTAATAGAATGGCTACTGGCAATAAATAGCTTTCGTACTGGGCACATAATAAGAAATAAACAAATATGATACTCAATCCGAATATGATTATCGCTTGGTTACCTGAGTCTTTTTCTTCTAATGACATACCTGTGTACTCATAAGAGTAGTTACCTGGTAGCTTTTCTGTGATTTCTTCTATTGCTTTCATTGCATCACCTGTACTGTATCCAGGAGCAGGTGTTACTTTTACAGAAATAGAGTTGTATAGATTATATCTAGTCACTGTCTCAGGACCTAATACTTTCTTTAGTTTTATTAGTGTATTAGCAGGAAGCATCTCACCGTCTTTATTCTTTACGAAGATAGAAGAGAATGACTCTGGACTTTCTCTAAAAGGAATGTCAGCTTGCATATACACACGGTACGTTCTCCCGAATCTATTAAAATCTCCAGCTTTCACACGACCATAATAGTTCTTCACCGTTGTCATTAAGTCCTTCACGCTAACTCCTAAAGATTTAGCTTTCACATAATCAATCTCTAATAGATACTGTGGATAATTTGCTTTAAAAGAAGTAAAAGCATTTGATATTTCCTCTTTCTCTTTTAGTTGTTTGATTACATCGTCACTTACTTGGTTGAATTCAGTAAATCCACCCCCCATACGATCTTGAAGAACAAACTCAATACCACCGAAGTCTCCAAAACCTGATATAGTTGGTCTAGGGAATACGTTAAAAGAAGCTTCATTGATCTGAGATAAGTCAGACTGTATCTCATCTATAATTTTGTCTATATTCTTAACATCACCTCTTTCTTTATAAGGCTTTAGGTTAACGTAACCTACAGCAAATGATGGGCTAGAGTTACCATCTATGGTGTTATAACCAGAGATAGCTGTCATTCCCACGATATCATTACGCAACTTTAAGATACTATCTGCTTTCGCTAATACTAATTTAGTACGAGCTAAGGAAGCTCCAGGAGGCATCGCTAGCGAATAAGTGATATAACTATCATCTTCTCTAGGGATAAATGAAGATGGCGTTTTATATAAAAACACAACTCCAAGTCCTATGATTAATGCCAATCCCGCGATAGCTACTTTCTTATTTGTAATTAGCTTTTTGATCGCTACTACATATTTATCTGTAAAACTGTCAAATGCTGTATTAAAAGAAAAGAAGAATTTACCTGCAACTCTTTTAATTCCTTTTTGTTGTTTCTGTGCAGCATATTCTTCACCAGATGGTTGTTTTAAAAACAAAGCACATAAGGCAGGGCTTAATGTCAAAGCATTTACTGCAGAAATAAGAATAGCAAAGGCTAAAGTATAAGCGAACTGTTTATAGAATATACCAGCTGGTCCTTGCATAAACCCAACAGGTAAGAATACTGCAGACATTACTAGAGTAATAGAGATAATGGCTCTAGTGATCTCATTCATCGTCACGATAGTTGCCTCTTTCGCTTTCATTCCAGTGTGATGCATCTTCTCGTGTATGGCTTCCACCACGACGATGGCATCATCGACCACGATCCCTATGGCTAGTACTAAGGCAAACATCGTTAATATATTAATAGAGAATCCCATTAAATAAATAAAGAACAATGTACCTACTAATGAAATAGGAATTGCAATAGCTGGAATTATCGTAGAGCGGAAATCTTGTAAGAACAAGTACACAATGATAAATACTAAGAAGAAGGCTTCAAAAAGAGTACTTCTAACTTGGCTAATAGATTCGTCTATCTGTGCTTTAACAGAGTAACTGATTTCATAGTGAACCCCTTGAGGGAAAGACTTAGACAGTTTTTCAAGTGTTTTACGCACTGCGATATCAATATCACGTGCATTAGAACCATTAGTTTGAGTGATATTCATTGTTAGACCAGGGTGCCCATTTACACTGTTATCACTACCTACGTTAGAAGCGCCAAATTCTACTCTAGCTACATCTTTTAGCAATAATACTGAACCGTCAGTATTAGTCTTGATAACGATGTCTTCATATTGTTCTGGAAGACTGAATCTTCCTTTATGTTTTAAGGCTGTTTCGAAAGCTTCGTCAGAAGTCTCTCCAAAACTACCAGGTGCAATTTCGAAGTTTTGGTCTTTAATAGCTGCGATTATATCCTGTGGAGTTAGGTTATAAAGAGCTAGTTTTTCTGGGTTTAACCATGTTCTCATAGAATAGTCACGTGCACCGATACGGCTCACAGAAGCTACTCCAGGTACACGAAGTAATTCACGGTTAATGTTAATCTGCGTATAAGCTTGTAAGAAAGTTTCGTCATAGACCTCTTCTGGATGATCGCTGTAAAAGTTAATCGTCATGATATTACCACTTAGACGTGGCGTTACTGATATACCATTCTCATTCACTTCAGACGGTAGATCTCCTGCAGCTTTACTTACTCTGTTCTGAACATTTACAGCAGCTTGATCAGGATCTGTACCTGCTTTAAAGAATACATTAATTGTTCCAGACCCACTGTTACTAGCTTTAGAACTTATGTAAGTCATGTTGTCTACCCCGTTAATAGATTCTTCTATTGGTAGTAAAACACTCTGTGCAACAGTCTCCGCATTGGCTCCAGGATACGATGTAGATACACTTACACTAGGCGGTGCTATCTCAGGAAATCTTGTTATAGGCAATAATGTAAGCCCTACTAAACCCAGTAATACAAACATAATCGAAATTACTGTGGCTAATATTGGGCGATTTATAATGGCTTTTAGCATATTGTTTTGTTTTGTAAGGTGTCTAATTCAGTCTTGTTGTTTTGTTTTTGGCGTTTAGTTAAGTGGCTTTACGTACATACCTTCTGTTAGTTTATCAAAACCAGTTTTGATAATTCTATCCCCGATATTTAAGCCTTCAGAAACAATAAAGTTGTTTCCAGATACTCCGTTTAATACTATAGACTGTAATTTAACTTTATCATCTTTATCTAATGTGTAGACAAAAGTTTTGTCTTGTATAGATGTCGTTACTTCCTGTGGAATTAGAATCACGTGAGGATTTGTTTCTTTTAGTTTGACAGTACCTGTATTACCAGATCTCATCACATCTTTAGAGTTAGGAAAAGAAGCTCTTAATGAGATAGAACCAGTTGTTCTGTTTACTTGACCATTAATCATATCTACTTTACCTTTCTCAGGATATTCGTGTCCATCGGCAAGGATTAGCACTACGTCAGGTAAGTATTCTCCAGTACTAACACTATCTTGTCTTTTATTTCCTTTGCTAAAATATAAGAAGTCAGATTCACTCATACCAAAGTACACATATACTTCACTCACGTCAGATAACACAGTAAGAGGTTCTTTATCTCCTTTAGACACAAGGTTACCAATACGTTTAGGCATACGTCCTATATATCCACTTACAGGAGCTTTAATAATCGTATAATCTAAACTAATCTTAGCACTATTAACAGCAGCAGTAGCTCTAGCTAGAGAAGCTTTAGCGATATCATAGTTAGACTTTGCTGTTTCTAGTTGTACTTGAGCGATTACTTCATTGTCAATAAGCGGTTTTAAACGGTCTATTTCTAGTTTTGCATTTCTTAGCTTCGCTTTTTCTACGTTTTCAGTAGCGACCATATTATTTAAAATCTCTTGGTACTGTAAGGGATCGATTTGAAATAAAGGTTGTCCTTCTTTTACGAAGGCTCCTTCATCCACAAAAATCTTCTCAAGTATACCTTCTACTTGTGGTCTGATTTCTACGTTCACTTTTCCCTCTATATTTCCTATGTAGTTTTTGATTGTAATAGCTGTTGTTGTATCTACTTTTATGATAGGAAGAGCTAAAGCGTTTTCTTTAGGATCTAATGTTTTAGAAGAACCTATATTACAGCTGTTGATCCCTATCAATGTCCCAAACATAATCAACGATGAGAATGCTACTAAAATTGTTTTTCTACTTTTAATCATACTTATAAAATACTAATTGTTGTTTGAAGGTGAGAGTCTATCTCCACAGTGTACTATTCAATACTAATGCCAAAAGTGCCAAAAGTGAGAATTAATATAATGAATTTATGTTTCAGATGTTTGAATTATAGAGTTTTGTGTTTGAATAGTGTAATGTTTTTATTAGTCATATTACTTAATTTTATATCGTTGAATATTTGTAAAGTTGTTGCTTTTTGTGGTATCGGTCTACACTATGGCTACTATTAGGTTCTTATAAAGTTAGGAAATAAATAATATTATTTAGAGAATATTAATTAATAATGGTAATTTATGTTAATAAAAGTATTTGGAAGTGCTGTGTTTGGGATCGAGGCGACTACTATTACTGTAGAAGTACACATAGATGGAGGAGTAGGATATCACTTAGTGGGATTGCCAGACAGTGCTATAAAAGAAAGTAGTTTTAGAATAGCTGCTGCACTTAAGAATAACACTTATAAGTTCCCTGGGAGAAAAATAACAGTTAATCTAGCTCCTGCTAATTTGCGCAAAGAAGGATCTGCATACGATCTAGTGATTGCGATAGGTATTCTAGCTGCTTCTGATCAAATCAGTCTTAACGATAAATTATCTGAGTATATTATGATGGGAGAATTGTCCCTAGATGGTTCTATACAATGTATAAATGGAGCGTTGCCTATCGCTATTAAAGCTAAGGAAGAAGGGTTTAAGGGGATTATTATCCCTAAAGAGAATGAGATGGAGGCTGCTATAGTAGAAGGACTAGAGGTATATGGAGTAAGTAATATAAGTGAAGTGATTGACTTTATAGAGGGTAGAGGGGAGCTAACTCCAGTTAGTATCAATCTAGAGGCAATGTTTAATGCGGAGGCAGAACAGCATTTAGAAATAGACTTTAAAGATGTAAAAGGGCAGGAAAGTATAAAACGAGCAATGGAGATAGCAGCAGCAGGAGGACATAATATTATCCTTATAGGTCCGCCTGGATCAGGAAAGACAATGTTAGCAAAGCGACTACCTAGTATACTGCCCGCTATGACAATAGAGGAAGCACTCGAGACTACTAAGATTCACAGTGTAGTAGGGAAAGCAAAGGACTGTGGACTGATGAGAACACGGCCCTTTAGAAGCCCTCATCATACTGCCTCTAGTGTAGCATTAGTAGGTGGAGGTAGTTATCCACAGCCTGGGGAAATATCCTTAGCACATAATGGAGTACTGTTCTTAGATGAGTTACCTGAGTTTAAAAGAGAAGTATTAGAGGTAATGAGACAGCCCTTAGAAGATAGGGAAGTAACTATCTCTAGAGCTAAGTTTACTATTACCTATCCTTCTTCATTTATGCTGGTCGCTAGTATGAATCCTAGTCCTAGTGGATACTTTAACGATCCGTATGCTCCAGTCAAGTCTTCTCAGGCAGAGATGCAACGTTATTTAGGTAAGATATCAGGACCTTTACTAGATCGTATCGATATACATATAGAGGTTAATCCTGTACCATTCGAAAAGTTATCTGAGAAACAATTAGCTGAGCCTAGTAAAGATATTCGCGAGCGAGTAATCGAAGCGAGACAGATACAGTCTCTACGCTTTGTCAGTTATAAAGGTGTACATTATAATGCGCAGATGAATACTGCTCTACTGAGAAAGTACTGTGCACTTCAGGAAGATTCTCTTTCTCTATTAAAAAGAGCGATGGAGAAGTTAAGTTTATCAGCTAGAGCTTACGATAGGATATTAAAAGTATCTAGAACAATAGCAGATTTGGATAAGTCAGAAAATATAATGCCCCAGCATATAGCTGAGGCAATACAGTATCGTAGTCTAGATAGAGAGGGATGGTTAGGTTAACTTCTCCTCTTCTAGATTATATCCAATGACTTGTTTATACAACACAAAATAAACGGCAAATAGGTATGGTAAAACAAACAAAATACCCACAACAAAGAATAGTAAACCACTGATTAGAAAGAAGTAGTTTAAGACTATCGTTAAGATGATAGGTATAGGTTGTTTATTGACAACCATAATACTGTTTTT
>JBOFGJ010000901.1:0-1463 GCA_051649065.1 Flavobacterium sp.
CCATACCATTTAGTCCAAATGACTTTCTAATCTTCTCTTCTTCTAAGTCCACGCCCACATACTGACGAGGTACTCTACCACATATCTTCCCTTCTTTCTTAATATGATTGATGATATCTCTCTTGCTATATTTACTAAAATCTACTACCACTTTATCACATACATCACAGTGCCTCCCCTTATCCTGAGGAGTCATCTTATCCCAGTCTTCATGACAAGGTTCGGGTATCTCGATTCTGTATTTCATATATTCTCATTGCGCTTAATTCTTCCTTTGTTTATTAATAGGTCTAACAACTACATCTCCCATAATCACTATATTATCTGCTACTAATGTGATTTTTAAGTAGTCGTTAGATGAGGAAACTTTAGTTATAGTGTCTTTCATTCCGATAAAACTAGTAACCAAAGTTAGCTCTTTTGTATTATACACTTTAGGAATAGTTAATGTAAACTTCCCTTCTTTATCACAGGATACACCTATCTTAGTTCCTTTTAGTACTACAGAAGCTCCTGGCAAGGGGATGTTATTCTCAAATACTCTACCACGTATCACTCTGCTATCTGCAAGTTTATCTAATAGAGGTAAGCTAACTTGAGGATTTTGTACAGTAGCATTCGTTATTACGATAGATTCTGGTTTGTTGGCAACAGCATGATTTACAGCAGTCAACGCTAATAAATTCACCATCGTAGCGACCATACCATTTAGTCCAAATGACTTTCTAATCTTCTCTTCTTCTAAGTCCACGCCCACATACTGACGAGGTACTCGCCCACATATCTTTCCTTCTTTCTTAATATGATTGATGATATCTCTCTTGCTATATTTACTAAAGTCTACTACCACTTTATCACATACATCACAGTGCCTCCCTTTATCCTGAGGAGTCATCTTATCCCAGTCTTCATGACAAGGTTCGGGTATCTCGATTCTATATTTCATAGGTTCTCAATAAGTTATTCACAAACTTCCTTGATGGTGACTTTGCCTGTCACACTAGGCTCTACAAATAATTTTACCTTGTATATTTCAATATCAATAGGATTATCAAAATCGGTAACCCTTACTTCATTAGCAAAATAATTATCTTTTAAGCAACTTAGCACACAATTCTCTCTATCTAAAGTCACAGGTAGTTTCAATTCAAAGTTCCCTATGTCATCTGTCATTACTGTATAACTTGTTCCTTTAACTTGAACTAATACTCCTCCTAATCCCTTTTTTCCAGACTCTTTCACAGCTCCTTTTAATAAAAAAGTCTCTTTTTTAAGCAATTTTGTTGACTTTGAGGATTTCCTTAAGGCTTTACTTTGCTGCTCCACTTTAGGTTTTTCTTGTGCTACTGCCGTACTTATAGTCGTTAGTGCTAATAAATTCACCATCGTAGCGACCATACCATTTAGTCCAAATGACTTTCTAATCTTCTCTTCTTCTAAGTCCACGCCCACATACTGACGAG
>JBOFGJ010000902.1:0-3795 GCA_051649065.1 Flavobacterium sp.
AAGAAGAACAGCTATTCGTTACGGACTTTATAACAGATACATTAAGACCATTCTCAGACCAAATTAGCACCTCAGAGCCTTACTCTAAAAGAGCGGCTAAAGTGATGCATATTTGCACAGATATTACAGCAACTCTAAAGGACACAAACCTTAAACTAATAGTTGAAGCACTTCATCCTACTCCTGCTGTTTGTGGGATGCCCAAGGAGATTGCTCGTGACTTTCTTATAAAGGAAGAAGGATATGACAGAGGCTACTATGCGGGGTATTTAGGAGAATTAAATTGCAATGTGGAAGCAGAAAATACAGAAGAAACAAATCTATTCGTAAATTTGCGTTGTATGAATATTGAAACAGATAAAGTAAATCTATACATCGGATGTGGAGTAACTATTGATAGTAATCCAACAAGCGAATTTATAGAGACAGTCAATAAATCTTCTACAATGAAGAAAGTATTATAAACGATTCCCTTAAATTAATAATTGTTATTTTTTAGTGATTTTGTTGTTTACTTTATAGACAAGCGATAATATAGATTAGATATTAAAATAATCTCTAGCATTTGTAATCTATGACGTATTCCAAACAACATCACCACATCACAACATCACAAAAAAACAAAAAGAATGAAATTAGATATATTAGCATTTGGAGCACATCCTGACGATGTAGAATTAGGTTGTGGAGCAACGATAGCAAAAGAAGTCTCATTAGGTAAACAAGTAGGAATAATAGATCTTACACAAGGAGAATTAGGAACAAGAGGTTCTGCTGCTATCCGAAAAGTAGAAGCTAGTAATGCTGCGGAAGTATTAGGAGTGAAAGTAAGAGAGAACCTAAAGTTTAGAGATGGATTCTTTGTTAACGATGAAGCGCACCAACTAGAGATTATTAAGATGATACGCAAATACCGTCCTGAGATAATACTGTGCAATGCCATTGACGATAGACATATTGATCATGGTAAAGGAAGTAAAGTAGTCTCTGATGCATGTTTTTTATCAGGACTTAGAAAAATAGAAACTTCTATAGATGGAGTGAGCCAAGAAGCATGGAGACCTAAAGTTGTTTATCATTATATACAGTGGAAAAATATAGAACCAGACTTCGTAGTAGATGTAACTGGATTTATGGATAAAAAAGTAGCTTCTGTAATGGCATATAGTACGCAGTTTTTTGATACAAATTCAAAAGAACCAAGTACGCCGATTACCTCAAAAAACTTTTTAGATAGTATTACCTATCGTGCGCAGGACCTAGGACGACTAATTAATAAAGATTTTGCAGAAGGTTTTACAGTTGAAAGGTATTTAGCTGTCAACACATTAGAAGATTTGATATAAAAATGTTGTAAAAAAGTCTTCAAAAAGCTTGCAGGGTATAGAAAAATCGCTAAATTTGCACTCGTTAAACAGAAACATGGTAGCTATAGCTCAGTTGGTTAGAGCGCTTGATTGTGGTTCCAGAGGTCGTGGGTTCGAATCCCATTAGTTACCCTACTATTACAATGTTTAACATGGTAGCTATAGCTCAGCTGGTTAGAGCGTCGGATTGTGGTTCCGAAGGTCGTGGGTTCGAACCCCATTAGTTACCCTAAAATAAAAGTACTATCGTTATATGGTAGCTATAGCTCAGTTGGTTAGAGCGCTTGATTGTGGTTCCAGAGGTCGTGGGTTCGAATCCCATTAGTTACCCTAAGTACTTTTATTTAAATTAAACATAGAATGAACAGTAAATATAATAACGATATATAGTTATTGTGAATTTCTTAATACATGGTAGCTATAGCTCAGCTGGTTAGAGCGCTTGATTGTGGTTCCAGAGGTCGTGGGTTCGAATCCCATTAGTTACCCTAAAAAAAGGCATTCATTGTTTTGAATGCCTTTTTTTTATTTAGTTTTTTATAAGCTTAATAAAATTTCATCTTTTACTAAAATGAAATTATCTTTAGTATTTACTTCTATTAAAACCTCTTTCTCTTTGAAAGCTGTTCTTTTAAATTTTTCTAAGTCATCAAGGGACATTGAAGATATATCTTTATTATTTATTGATAAGATTTTATCTCCTATTTTTAAATTATTCTCTTTTGTAAAAGGGGTATCCCATACAAAACTGATATATAGCTCAGTACCTTTAAGCTCTGTCTTTATACTTTTTCCTGTAAATTCTTTATTCATAGACTTGTTATTTGCTTTAAAGTAAAACTTATTTTTATATAAGATAGTTCTATAATAGGTTAACCATTTAGCCCCTAAATTACTAACATCATCTACATCTACAGTAGTTAAAAAATTTGGAATCTTATAATCTCCTAAGCTCATTTCTAAAGGAACTATATGTGTTTTTCCGATACTTGAGCCAAAGGCACTATAGCTAATTACTCCTTCTCCAGTAAGAGCTTTAGAAAAATATTTTTTTTCATGGAGAGTATTAAATGTATCTTCACTTAGATAAAAGAAATCACTATAACCTGTATCAAAGAAGATTCCTTTTTCTTTTAACCCATTAAAGTAAGTCATGATTAGAGTAGGGGTACCCGTGTATTCTTTTTTTACTTTTACTTTATTAAATGATTTTATCTCTTTTTTGTCTAAACTATTAGAAACAGTTATCCTGTTATTTTCAAGATCAAAGTCCCAACTACTTTTACTTATCATGTTTCCACCGATAAGGCCATCTACTCCTAACGATTTTAATGCATCCATATCACTTTGTACTGCTGCAAAATCCTTAAACTCTAAATTGCCTATTTTAATACTAGGAATACTTACAAATTTAACTTTAGAAGAGTTTTGTGAGGCATCTGTGATATCCTCTTCAGACAAAAATTTAAAATCATCTTTTACATTAAAGGTAATTGAAGTAGGAGCTCCTGTATCAACTATAAATTTATATTTTTCATTTTCGATAATTACATCTACATATATATGATCTTCTTTTAGTGTATAATTTAAATTCTCATTATAAACACTAGGTACGATAGTTCCTTTTTTGAAAATCCCTCCTTGAGCAAACAAATTAAAAGAAGATACTAGAATAATCAGAGTGAGTAAGTTTGATTTATTGTTAAAAAACATACTTTATTTTGTTTTAAAAGTTAATTTAATAGTTTGTGCAAATATAAAATTAATAAATAAAACAAATATACCTATTTGGTATACTTTTTATTAATAAAAATTAAAACCAGTCAATCTAAATAACGCTTAATTCTAATGCTTCTATTTTTAGTATTTTTGTTCTACAACAGATATAGAAATTTCGATATGAAAGCATTACTCGTAGTAGACTTACAATATGATTTCTTACCAGGTGGAAGCTTAGCTGTAGCACACGGTGATGAAATTATCCCTATTATAAATAGAATCCAAAATCAATTTGACTTAGTTATCGCAACACAAGACTGGCATCCTGCTGATCATAAAAGTTTTGCAAGTCAACATCCCAATAAGGAAGTATTTGATTTGATAGACTTGAATGGCATTTCTCAAGTACTATGGCCAGACCATTGCGTTCAAGCCTCTAAAGGTGCCGAGTTTAGTTCTGAATGGGATAGTAATAAGGTAGCAGCGATTTTTAGAAAGGGAATGAATGTAGAAGTAGATTCATACAGCGGCTTTTATGATAATGATCAGAAGAACAGCACTGGGCTATTAGGATATCTTAAAGACAAAGATGTAACTGAAATATATGTATGTGGGTTAGCGGCAGAGTTCTGCGTCTATTTTAGTGCTAAAGACGCAAATCAAGCAGGTATCAAAACCTATTTTCTAGACTTTGCGACAAAACCTATAA
>JBOFGJ010000903.1:0-6315 GCA_051649065.1 Flavobacterium sp.
AGAAAAGAAACTTCAAAGAACTGAATCATTTATGGACAGTAATGATGTCATTAGGGATGGTATTAGCAAAGGAGCAAGTTACCTTATCTCACCAAGTATCTTAGGGGTTAGACATACCAATAACAAGAAAGATTGGGAAACAATGTTACAGGTGCAAATAAAAGTTTTAGATGTATCTACAGGTGAAATATTAGCTACATCAAATATAAACAGTGAATATATCAGTCCTGAAAAAGCAATTCAAGATGCTCGTTCTAAATGTGTCTCAAAAAAAGAAATAAAAGAGTTTGACGCTCGTCAAGATCGACTACAGAAAGTACAAAAACATCAGGAAGATGCTTTTATTATAGCTTTAGAACGCTTTAGTGATAATGTCAAAGCATTTACTACAAAAAACTTCCCGTTGACCTTAGAGATTACAAATTGGGATGCCAAAAACAAAAATGCTTTAACCATCTCTGCGGGAAGTAACGTTGGTCTTCTTCCTGGTCAAATGATAGATATAATGAGCATCACAGAAGTAACAATAGGAGAGCGCAATGTACAGCGAACTCAAAAAGTAGCAATTGGTTGTATCATCAAAGTAGAAGATCCTAATTTCGCTGATGGAATAATTCTAAACTCAGAGAAAACATTTAAAAAACTTCGTGACAATAATGCTCCATTTAAAGTTATAACAAGATAACCCTTAATATTTTAAACCTATGAGAAAAATTTATTTTACAATAGTAGTAGTATCATTGCTATTAGGAAGTTGTGCTAAAAAAATGTACAGCCCTTATTCAGATTCACAATTAGTTAATCATACTACACAAGGTTCTCTTACCTTAAGAGGTATTGGAAATGAAGTAGATGGTAAAAATGAAAAAGCAAAAGAAGAAGCGATAAAACTTGCTCATAAAAAAGCAATACAACAACTCTTGTACTTTGGATTTGTTGGTACTGACTTTAAGAATCCTATTATTCGCGAAGGGGTTGCTGTTGAAAGTAAACACAAAGCTTACTTTGATAAATTCTGGAGTAGTGGATATCAGCGTTTTGTTACCGACTCAAAGAGTGACTTCTATGACTGTGCACAAAAAAGTAATTGTGTAAGTGCTGTTTCTGTATTTACCTTAAACTATAATATGTTGAGAAAAGAGTTAGAAGACAATAAAATAATCAATAAAATAGGTTTCTAATGCCAATTACGAAAAGTAAATATCTATACCAATTAATACTTGCTCTGATGGTCTTCACGGTTAGTGAATACGCCTCTGCACAAGCACCCACTATCGCGGGCACTAGAAGCGAAGAATCAGTTAGAGCTGCAGCAAAAATAATGGTTATCCCCTATAATAAACAGAATGAAGATATTCGAACTATTTTAGATGACAATCCTTATATAAGAACAGCTGTTTCTAAAGTAAAAGAGGCTTTTGATCAGCGTGGATGGTCTACTGTCGACTTTGTAGCCAATCTTAGAGCTGCTCAGGCGAATGCTGCATTCACTACAGATAGACAATCTAACTTTAAATCTGATTTATTAACTACCTCAGGTGCCGACTTTTATGTACAAGTAGATGTTCAGTTAACTACAGATGATACAGGTACTAATACAGTATTAAATCTTACTGCTTTTGAAACTCATACAGGTGCTAGTTTTTCTAACAAAACAGGTACAAGTAAATTTGTAAGCAATGACTACGAGAAATTAATATCAAAGGCATTTGAACGTATTCAAGAAGAGTTTCTAAATACGTTAATGGTTAAAACAGATGAGATACGCGAGATCGGTAGAGCTACTACAGTAGAGTTTAATCTAGATGAAAACGCTACTATAGATTTTGACAGTGCATTAGCATCAGGTGAATATCTAAACGAGTTAATAGAAGATTGGGTCGCTACAAATGCCTATAAAGGAAGAGCTAATTTATCAGGTATTTTAGATAATAAAATGCTTTTTGACGAGGTAAGAATACCGCTTTATGATCAAGACACTAATAAACCGTATAATCTAAATCGCTTTGCTACAGAAGTAATCAAATACCTTCGTTCTAAAGGAGTACAAGCTACAAGAAATATACACGGTCAAAAAATGTATGTAACTATTAAACAATAAAAATGAAGTACAAAGTACATACTTTAATCCTTTTCCTATTATGGTCTATTGTTACATTGGGACAAAAACAGGAGTACAAAGCTAATTATATAATAGAAGAACCCATTAACAAACAAGTAGCTAGCAAATCACAGTTTGATGATCTAAATGATATTCTTAAAGAAAACTACACTGGAGGTTCTCTTTTTTCAAATCAAAGCCCTTTTGTCTTAATACCTTCTATTACTATTATTAGCGAACAAACGGCTGGAGAGGTACAAGTAGTTAAAGTCATTAAACTAGAAATAGGTCTAACCTCTCAAGGTAAAGATGATAGGTTTATCTTTAATAGATTTAGACATTCTTATATCATAACAGCTGAGGACCGTTCTAAGGCAATTGATAAAGCCCTAGCGCTATTTAGAAAAGAAAGGAAATTAAAGACTTTTTTTGAACAAAGTAATCAAAACATTGTAGCATTCTATGAATCAAATTGCTCTACTGTACTCAATACAGTTAAAGTAAATATAGAGCGAAAAGAATACTTAAAAGCCATTAGCTATCTTAGCTATGTACCCGAAACTACTTCTTGCTACAAAGAATCTGAACGAATAATCACTAAGATCTTTTTAGATTCAAAAGAAGAAAGTTGTAGAGCATTGGTACAAAAAGCCCTTGATGAAGAAGCAAAAAGAAATTATACTAAAGCTTTGTATTTTTTACAATTTGTTGAAACAAATACTAAGTGCTATAATTCTGCTACAGCTTTAATAAACAAGATCAGTGATAAAATAGATGAAGCTACGATACGCAACTTCGAAATGGAAAAGCTTAAATTCAGTAAACTAACAGACTTGCAAAAAATAGAAATAATTGCTAAAGAGTCTGATTACATTGGATTAACAATACAAGAATGATGAATTGATTTGTTTTTTGAATAACGTGATCGTAATTAGCGGTACTATTGTACCCTAATTACGATTTTTTATATCTAGTATATCTATTACTTATTCTCGTTTTTTTGCTTATATACTTAAAAGCTTATTTATTATTTCGAATAGAAACACCTTCTAATGTACTATCACTTACTAATACGTAAGATGCATACTTGCGAATAGGGTTAATACTTCTTTTCACATCCACTCCCGTTGTGTTCACTACAGTAATATCTTGTTTACCTTCTGCGTCTGTGCTTATAGCTGACATCGGTATCTCTATAACATCTTTATACACGATAGATAGAATAATTTTGTTATCTATACTACCATCCTCTTTAAATCTAAGGTTCTCTAACATCTGAGCTGATCTATCGATAAAGACTATCTCACTATCCCCTTTAAAGTTCAGTTTAAACGCGATACGCTGTCCTCCTATCCCTTCAAAAGAACTCACTACTGTATTGGGATTATCAGCAGATAATCCTCTTTTCCACTGTGGTAATTCACTAGTCGGAACGTCAAAATAAACATCATATCCCACTAAGTTATATAACGTGTTCTTATCATTAGCAGACAACATATCACCTACTTTTACACTTAAGTTTCTCACGATACCCTCGCGCTCTGCCTTAATAGAATATCTAGTATACTTACTATCTCCTCCGTTAATGCTTTCGTTAAGCGCTTTAAGGTCTTTACGCATATCATCTACTAACTGACGTTGTTTTAAGAATGCCACAGTATCTTTTCTTGCCAACTTTTGCATCTTATTCTCAGCGCGCTCTATATCTTTCTTTAGACTCTTATATTCGCTAAGCTCTCTATCTTTTTCTTTCTTAGATGTCTGTAGATTACCTACTTCTATCTCATACATCACCTGGCCATCAGAAACTAATTGTCCTTCCTTAACTAGTACAGATACTACACGCCCTTCTAAAGTCTCCTTAACAGGTGTATTATACTTCATCTTCACTTTCGCCACATATTCTCTAGTATAGGTATGATACTTACTATTTAATAGCAACACAGACGGAGCTAATACTTCTGCTTTTTCCTCTTCAGCTTCTTCAGCTAGTACTTCATTCTCTGCTACTTGCTCCTCTATATGATGATCAACTACTTTCTCTATATCAGCTACTTCAGTTGATTTTTCCCCCTCTTTGTGATTATTCTTATTACCATAATAACCTACCCCTACTAAGAAAGCTACACTTAGTACAGTCATTACAACCTGCTGTATTTTAACACTTTTATTATTCATATATCACTCTTGTCGTTACAAAGATAACTAACTGATGCAAAGGACAGAAAAAAAATCAAATCAATCACACCATACTATACAAAAAAAACCAATATTGCGAACAATATTGGTTTAATCCTCAATCAAAAATCTACTTGTGCTATTAATGACCCCCCAAAGCTCTATACAAGTCAATTAGAGATGCTAAATAATCTCTCTTTAACTCAGCAAAGTTTAAATTACCTTGCAATGCTAGGCCTTGCGCATTTACAACCTCTAAGTAAGATGCCTTATCCATCTCAAACATAAATTTAGTACTTGAAAGAGAAGTGTTTAATATATCCACTCTCTTTTTCATTACTTCCTCTTTTTGAGAAATCTTATCTATTTTCACCAATGCATTGTGTACATCAGTAAACCCTACTACAACTTTATTTTTAAAGTCAATACCTGCTTTATCTCTTTCTATTACAGCTATCTCATAAGCTGTCTTTAGTTTCTTTTGATTAAATAACGGTTGTGTCAATCCACCTGCTACCATACCAAATAAAGATGCTGGTGCACTAAACCAATTAGATGCTTCAAAAGCGTTAAATCCTCCTTGTGCAGAGATAACTAAGCTAGGGTACATTTGCCCTTGAGCAGCGCCTACTTTAGCATTAGCAGCCTTTAGAGCATACTCTGCTATCTGTACATCTGGACGATTACTTAAAAAATCCGCAGGCACTCCAGTGTTTAAATCAGTAATGAAATTTAAATCACCTATTGTAACAGAGCGGGATATCGCCTGCGGATACTTATTTAAAAGCAAATTCAATCCACTCTCCTGCAGAGCTATTTCTTGCTCTATTTGTGGCAGAAGCTCTTTAGATTCTAACCATTGTGCTTCTGCCTGCTGTACTGCAACGATAGTCTCATTACCAACTTCGAACATCTTCTTGGTTAAAGAATAAGTATTCTCTCTTAAGACAATTCCTTCTTTAGTTATCTTAAGTTGCTCATCTAACATTAGCAAGTTGATATAACTAGTCGCTACCTCAGCGATTAATCTATTTTGTACAGCGCGTTTTACTTCTTCTGTTTGCATTAAAGTTGCTAGAGCAGCTTCTTTCTCTCTTCTAATCTTTCCCCATATATCTGCTTCCCACGATAAGTCAAGTCTTGCATTAAAATCATCGTTAATACGACCTGCATCATTGGCTGCTAAATAGCTATTCTTAGAAGACTCTGTTCTGCTAGCCCCAACATTCATTGACAATTGAGGTAATAAAGCCATCTTCGATTGTGTGAATAACAATTTTGTTTGCTCTATATTCTTCACCGCTAATTGCAAATCAGTATTTCGCTCTAACGCAGTTGTGATTAATCCTGTCAACTCTTCGTTTCTAAAGAATTGCTCATATCCTAACTGTGCCAAATCATTAGCTATAGTATCCGAAGCAGTTTCATTATAAAACTGCTTTGGTGTTTCTACAGATGGTCTTTCATAGTTCTCCCCTACTTTACACGCAGTGAATAACATTGAACCTATTGCTATATATACTATTTTTCTCATTCTCTAATTAATTATAGTCTGTTGAAATACTAGTCTTCTAATACTTCTGGTTGTTCTGGTGCCTTTCCACTAACTTTCTCTTGAAGATATTGGAAGAACACATAAAGGAATGGGATAACGAATACTCCTAAGATAACTCCCATAATCATTCCTCCCGCAGTACCTATACTGATAGAGTGGTTACCTTGAGCTGATGATCCTTGTACAAACATCAACGGAACTAATCCAGCAATAAATGCAAATGATGTCATCAAAATAGGACGTAAACGCAAGCGCGAAGCTTCTACAGCAGAATCAACAATACTCATACCTCCTTGGCGTTTCTGTACTGCGAACTCTACAATCAAAATAGCATTCTTCGCCAGCAGCCCGACGAGCATAATCAGTCCCACCTGAACATAAATATTATTTGCAATACCCACTGCTCCGATAGCTATAAACACTCCCATAATACCTACTGGCAATGATAATAATACTACCAATGGCAAAATGTAACTCTCAT